>CAZDYZ010001134.1:0-7993 GCA_964509525.1 uncultured Acidobacteriaceae bacterium | reverse complement strand
ACCCCGCACTCGACGCGCCCAACGCTAACCCCACGACGTACTTCCGCTCCGGCGTCCTCCGCAGCACCCAGCAGAGTTTCCTGCATAACCTGGTGCTGGAAAGAAAGAAGAGGCGACTCCTGTTGCGTCGTTGCTCTGAGGTCTCGTAACCCCGAACCAGCCTCAACGTAAGGCACATCATGGGCGCATTTTTCCTTGAGCAGGTGGCAAATTTCGAATTCGTTGGCTTCGGCCACACCCCAAGGCACAATAGCTTCTCCGCGCACACGGTCTTTAAATTGCTTTTCCCGCTCCAAGACCAGGACCTTGGCGCCTCGCCTGGCCATCGCTTTGGCCAACGTGGACGCGGCAATTCCGCCCCCTACCGTGATGATGTCGTAGCTTCCTGCCGCCACCCCCAACTCCTTCTGCCGTGACTGCCTGGATTTGAAATGTGGAATCGAAGTTCGAATTGTTGTTAGGCTTGACTACTTCAACGGCGACAATTAATTTTTCCAGATTCGACCTAAAAGCCTAAGAGGCCGATGCCCAGTTTCCTTGCGGTTCTGCGTAAGTCGTCGTCAAGCGTCGCCAAAGGCAAGCTTTGACGAATTGCCAAATCGAGGTAGATCGCGTCATAGCTGGTTAGCCGATGTGTTCGGCACAATGCAAGAAGATGCGTAAAAGCCCGGTTAGGAGCTTCCTCGTCTCGGTCAATTCCGAGCTTGCTCAGGTCCGCGATAAAAGCATCAGACTGCGTTGGAGTGATACGACCTCTGCGCTCCGCCATTGCGAGGACGTTTGTAACTTCGATAAACCACCAGGCAGGAACAAGCGCCGTTTCGGTTGCCAGTCGATTTAGCAAGGCCGTCGTCTTTGGCGTCGCTTCATCGTGGAACAGCCAAGCCATGGCGATCGAACAATCAACCACAAACGCAGCGGCGCTCATCGGCGGCCCTCGCTAATGAGGTCTTTGACTTTCAATCCGCTTAAGGATAGACCAGTGGCGAGCTTCTGAATCCGCTCAATGGCGGCGACGCGCTCCTCCGGACTCGCTTCCTTTTTCACGGGTACGAGCTTGGCGACAGGTGCACCATGTTTGGTGATCGTGATCTCCGCGCCCGCCTCAACCTTCTCCAGCAGTTCGGACAGATGCGTTTTTGCCTCGTAAGCACCAACAGTGTTGCTGCCGCGTAGTGTGGCCACAAACATGCTCCTGAATAAGACTAGTGTACGACCAGTTTAAATTGAGCGTGGGTAGCTGTCAAGCCAAGGGTCGCCTTTCCAGGCTGCACATGTGCGGCTTGTCAGCGCCAGCGACGAGCCGATTACCACCGCAAGAAGTTGGTGGCCGATGCCGTGTATAGCAAGTCGTTCGCGAACGGGATCAGACGCGCCGCATCCAGCGTCTTGTCAGGAACAAGACACAAATCAGGCTCAGCGGATGGAAATTCACCCGGTAAAGCATCACGGTAATTCCCTAGCTCTTCCTCTTTGCATCTGCCATCTGCAAACTAAGGTCATCTACCCAACCAAACTTCAACCCTCCGGTTTTTTTCTCTTCCTTCGGCCGTGTCATTGGAAGCCACGGCCAAGTCAGAGCAGAAACCGGTAACCGTCGATGCCGTGATCCCGCGTTTGCTGAATTCATCGGCCACAATGCGAGCCCGGTCCCTTGAGAGCTTGCAATTGTTCTCCCTGCTTCCGCTGGCGTCAGCAAAGCCAAGAAGCAAAATCTTTTGCCCTGTGTACTGGGGACCGCTCACGAAGTCGACAACTCTTCCTAAATCGTATAGAGCTTTATTATCGAGCGTGGCGCTGCCGCCACCAAAGCGAAAATCAAGCGGAAGTCTTTCAGCACCGGTTATTAACTTCTTGTAATTCGACGGGGCGTCGTTAGGAGGTGGCGTCGGCTGATGCGGAGGCTCGGCAGTTTGTCCCACGAAGCCGTTCAGCGAAACAATCTCTTGTCCTGCCTTGGAAAGCGCAAAATTGACAAAGTCTCGAGTAGCACCATTCTGCGGATTCGTCGCAGTGTACAGGTATAAACGGCGGGATAGCGGATAATCTTCTGTAGCTACCGTCAATCGGGTGGGAAGTATGGCTTGAGTTGCGCTGTCGGATACAGCGATTGCTTTGGCATTTAGCACATAAGGCAAACCGATAAAACCGATTCCATTGGGATCATTGGCCACATGGTCGGAGAGTTGCCGACTGTCTTCAAACCGCTTAGCCGCTGGAGTTAGCGGAGAATTGCCCAGCACTAAAACCTTAAATGTGTCCCAAGTGCCGGATTTTTCATCCCTGGCATAGACGTTGATAGGACCGGCTCGGAGACGACCGACCTCCGCCCAATCGGTAAGCTTGCCGTCAAAGACTTGGTGGAGTTGTTCCTTGGAAAGCGACTGGATGGAATTGCCAACGTTGACGATGATAGCGATCCCGTCCAGCCCCAACACATGCTCGGATGCAGGGGAAAGCATGTCCCCCAGAGCGGACAGGGTGATCACTTCATCAGGTTTGATCTGGCGTGATGCGTTGCCGATGTCGCATTTGTTGTCTTTCAGATCGGTAAAGGCAGTCGCAGACCCATGGGCCGCAATTTCGATTGACTTAAGGGATGAGTCCGGGAACACACCCTGTACGACGACTTCTTCGCGCTCACGGGGGATCATCTTAACCTCCGTGGCCCCCTGGGTCCGAAGAAAGGCTTCCGCCAGGGCAGGGGCCAACTGCGCTCCGATCGTGTTAGATCCGTGTATGCGGAGGATTACCTGGCTGTTTCCGGACGGCGGCGAATTTCTGCCGTGACAAGCCACCGCGAGCAGAATGGCAACGATTGGCAGAATCCTCGTGGCGACCTGAACGGCTGACGACGCTAGCTCCAAGGAATGATCAAACCTAGAGCTCACGTGCTTTCGTTGAAGTGTATCCATACGGATCATGACCTCAATACAACTTGTGCTCTGCCTGCGACGAAGCGAAGTTGATCGGCCGCACCTCAATGGCGGAATTGTTGGCGCCCTCTCCTTCAGCCTCCAACACAACCTGTGCCGCAGTACGCGGCACAGGAAAGGCCTGGACACCGGAAGGACGGACGAGAATTGGTTGTGGACCTAGCCCCTTGATCCAGACTTCCTTGGCATGCATCACTTCCCAACTCAGGGTTACGCGTTGTCCTGCTTCAACTAGCTTTGGCTCAACGTTGAAATACTTGATTTGCACTAATTCCGGCGCTGCAGGCGCGGGCGATTTCACAGGCGCGTACGTGGGAGTGACTTGCGGTAAGGACGGGTGGAGATCAGCTTGGTTCCTGTGTGACCTCCACTGTATGGCTCCCAGCGCAGCAACTAACAGCACCGCAGCAGTGGCCAGAAGCGCCCACCACTTCCCACCCCAGGGTCGTTCAGCTCCTGTATTGAGGTGACGGGCCGGGCCATTGTCGAGGCCCATCATGCTGTCCAATAGCGCGCGCTCCCGCGCCAGCGTCCGTTGAATCTCTTCTTCCGTTTGCGCTGGAGCAACATCGTTGTTTGTCGTGGGCGTATTCGATTCGAGCTCCGGCAGAGATGGCTCATCGAGGAGGTCTGGCAGTCGCGGCTTGTCGCCTGAGGACTTAGCTTCCTCCAATTCAATCTGTTTCAGCACGTCGTCCATCAGCGGGAAGTGCGGTGCCGCCACCTGAGGGAATGGTTCTGCAGGGGGGATCACAAGATCATCTGCCAGGACTGGGACCTCTGACTGCACCGCCGAAATCTCGCCAGACGCGGCCACCTCCTGCGGTTGGTTGAGTGTCTCCAAAATCGGCGATCCCGCAGCTATCCACATGTTGGGCTCCAGATTGGCAACAAAGTCGTCAAGGTGTGCAAATCTATTGCGAAGAGTCTGAAGAGATTCGGCATCTTGAGGCTCTTTCAAGCTGCAAGCCCACGCAATCCATTGATCTGCTGGAGGGCCTGGCAGATTTTGTGGTGCTCCCTCCAATGCGGCCCGGGATCGTAATTCGTTGATCGCCTGGTCACGGAGCTGATTCAGTTCATTCACACGGTGTGCCCGACGGTGCACGATACTGCCGCGCTCCAACTCCGTCGCGAGAGCCAACAGACGAGAGCGCAGTTGCCCCAACGTCCTCGCACGTAAACTCTGTTGGACCTTCTCAACGAGTGCGTCAAGTTCCTGTCGGTTCTGCCATGAGGCCTCGGGCAGCTCCGATGATAGAAACTCACGCACTGTTTGAGCAGATTCTGCAGCCATCTTAAGCTGCTCGATGGCTTCTGCGATGTTGACCGATTTGGCAGCCTTGAGATTTCCTAAGCTTTCACAGAGGAGGGCCAAAGAATCGTCGAGAGACTTGAGGACGGGAGGGCAAAATGAACTCATGCGAGGCTCCTGATCCGGGACTTCCGTTCGGTCCAATTGGTTATAGCGCTTGACTCGCAATGTGGTTGCTGCATAGTCATGATGAAAGGCAATCCACCCGGCGCGTCGCGGCAAACACGCATTATCCGTGCGAGAAAGTGCGGGTTCGACAGCCTTCGTCCAATGCTGGTGCCACTCAAGAATCGCGCGGAGTAGGCGATGTACATCAAAGTCAAATGTATGCCGTTCGCTAATAACATCCAACGCATAATCGAGTGCGCGCGTTAAGCCGTTGTCGCGGTCTGCTCGACCGTGGCTGAAAACGGCGATGGAAACTTCGTCACGAGGCCAACTGGAACCAGCCTCACCGGCAAAATCCAGCCATGTCTTTGCAGATCCGGTTACGGACGAAGCCTCTAGATGCACTTTAATACGCAAATACGAATGGTCGGGTTTGCAAGCGGCGGTAACTCCTCCCAACTTCGTCCTGGCTAACAACTGTCCGTTATTAAGAAGGGGTTCGACAAGTGCCTCGCAGAGGAGGGCTACAGGGACATCAGCGCGCTACTCGCTTTTCCGACAGTTGTAGTGCGCCGCCGACCCGCAGAAGCTACGCGGAACACTAACGGCCAGAACGTGCATTGTCTAGGCCACAGAAGTAAAGTCTGCTGATAGCATGTTCGGTATACTGCAAAACCGCCTTGTTGTAGCGCTATGGTGGAAGTCTAGCGGCAGCGCATGAACCCAGAACGTATTCGCAAACGGTTGAAGGCTGCGCAGCTCGCCAAGAGTAGACAACGACGAGATTGGGAGATTCCTCTTTTGGAACTCTTCTCAAAGGAGCGTTATCTTCGACTCCTCCTTGAGCCCAGCCCTGGAGCCGGTGTGTTCCCAGCCCAATTCCTCGCGCCTCTTCGCGTTTTTCTGGGCGTTTATCGGAAGCATAACGAAAGCAGTGCGGGAGTGCCTGTATTTGCCCATCGTCAAACGACGTGTCGATAGTCATCGGCTCGGATGAGGTTGGCGATGGGACTGGGAACCTACGCAATCCAGTGAATTGTGGGTTGAGCTTCTTGAGCCATCATTTCGCAAGTTCTTTGGAATGATGGCGGGGTCGACGGGACTCGAACCCGCGGCCCTTGCGTGACGGGCTACACTACGCTCAATTCAGAAAGCGTCAGCGATGAACAAGCATAACGATTTGCGCCAATGTTTATGCTGGCTTGCTCCCGCTCTGCGCTCATCCTGCTGCATCCCGCTCGTTGCCCACAATGCAGCAAACATTCCCGAGATGAGGCCGTAAATAAAGGACGACCACACTCCTGCCCCGGCCCACAGTGCAAGTTGCAGCACTCAATACGGCCTAGAACTTCAAGCGCAGCGCAAACTGACCGAAGCGGCGCTGATCGTTGTTGCCACCCGTAGCGAGCGAACCGAGGCCGCCCTTAAGTGCGGTGACTGGCAACGGCACCGTCGTCGGGCCAAAGTAAGCGAGAGTAGTTGTATTTATATAGTAATTGTGGTGGTTGAAAATGTCGTAGCCTTCGGCGCGAAACTCCAGCGCGAAACGCTCCGTGAGCTTAAAGTTCTTAGTGACCGCCAAATCGAGGTTCCACGCTCCGGGTCCCCTAAAGGCGTTCCGGGCGGTCATCCCGGCTGGATACGGTCCGAAGTCCGAAATACCCAGGGTCGGGTCGAGAGGCGCAAAACTGGCCGGAAGAGGCGCAGTCAACACATTGAACAAGTTCGGCCCCACAGCCACAGGCGTGCCCGTACTACTCTGATAGGGACCGCTTGGCGTGACGCGTGGGACAGTATAGAGGTTAAAGTCATTACTATAGTCATATATAGTGAATGGGATCCCCGACCGGATGGTATAAATGCCCGACACAGTCCAGCCTCCTAGCGCCTGGCGCTCCCACCCCTTTCCGCTGTTGAACCAGGGAGTTTGCCATACCGGGGAGAGCACGAAGCGATGGCGAACATCGTAATCGGCGTTGCCGTAATCGAGTTTCGGGTCGGCCACATTAGTGTATCCAAGACTGCCAATATACCCGGACCCACCCTGCAAGCTGTCGGAGAAGGTCGAGCTAATGTTGTCCAGAGCGTGCGACCAAGTGTAGTTGGCAACCAGATAGAGCCCCGTATTGCCCAAGGGTTGCGTCTGGAACTTGATGTTCGCAGCGTTGTACATGCTAAATCCAAGGCTGCCACGCATGTTGATATTGGATAATTGATTGTTTGGTCGGGTAAGGCAGACCCCATTGAAACTAACATTACCGGGGTTACAGTCGGGGCTTGTGACGACCGGGGCACCAAGATAAAACTGGGCGGCACCAAGGAGGTTGATATTCTCTATGTCATACAGATGGGTTCCCTTTGCACCGCTGTAACTCACTTCGATCATCGTGCTCTTGCCCAACTGCCGCTGAACAGCCGCGCTCCAGAACTGTGTCTGTGCCACATTGATGTTGGGGTTCGGCATGCGGATTTCAGTTGGAGGAAGATAGCTCGGAGGGCCAGGTAGCCCTAGAGGACCAAGGTTGTTGTTGGTAACCAATGTTGTGCAGGTAGCGGAGGAAGCCCCGCAAGTAGAATTCAGCACCGCACTGGCCGGGGGATTAAAGCTGGCGTTATAGGTCACGTTGCCGAAGTTGCGTTCGTAGCTGATACCATAGCCCGCTCGCAAGCTTGTCTTGCCATCACCAAAGATATCCCAGGCAAAGCCGACTCGCGGACCCAGCGTGCCCCACCTTGGAGCCCAAAATCCGCCGACCGGACTCTTAAGTGTGTTAAAAACTTGGCCACCTTGCACATTCTCATAGAGGTTTGGACCATAGCAATCCGCACCAGCACAATAGAAATTGGAATCGAGGGCTTGGTTGCTGTTGCGCTGCACACCATAGTGCTCATAGCGCAAGCCATAGTTGAGCGTTAGCCTGGGAGTCACCTTCCAGCTGTCTTGGGCATAGAGGCCCCAATCGTGGTAGCGATAGCTTCGCGCGTACTGAGCCGGAGACAGCGGCGGAGTCACGGCGCAGCCAGGGGTCTCGATCAGATTACCGAGCGAATCCGTGTGGCAAGGAAGCACACCATTCGGATTGACCCTCGTTTGGAAGCTGACGAGCTGGCTTCCCCCCGGATTTCCTATGGTATTCGTCAGATCATTCATGCTGTCCTGGGAGACGCCACCAAGCTGCTCCACGGCCTGCGCATAAGCGCCATAGGATACATTCAGCTGTATGTAGTAATACACGCCCCCAAACTTCATGCTGTGCCTGCCCTTGGTCCACGACAGGTTATCTTCGAACTGCCATTGATTCTGAGGTCCGCCATACGGCAGGCCACCGACGCCCGGTTCGCTGTAGTTTTCCAAGCCTGGCAATTGAATCAAAATGCCAGTCACGGGATCTGACGGAGAAAC
The DNA here is from genome assembly GCA_964509525.1 of uncultured Acidobacteriaceae bacterium. Classification (GTDB taxonomy): domain Bacteria; phylum Acidobacteriota; class Terriglobia; order Terriglobales; family Acidobacteriaceae; genus Bog-257. The sequence continues at coordinate 231 of CAZDYZ010001134.1, read as the reverse complement.
GAACATCAGGTTCGGGGTACCGGTGAGCGCGGTGTCAAAGGAGTTAATGGTGTTGAAACGCACAAAGCTGATCTTGCTGTTGTTAAAGATGGTATTGCTAAAAGTATGGTTAAGATTGTAGAGGAAACTGTTGTTCAGGAAAGTAGTTCCAACATCATATTGAGGGTACGTGCTGTAGAAGGCCGACCCTGGGAACTGGTCCCCACTCTCCCTGCCGTAGCGGAAGAACAT
>CAZDYZ010001133.1:0-5788 GCA_964509525.1 uncultured Acidobacteriaceae bacterium | reverse complement strand
GCACCTGCTACCAGCGCCGCAGAGCGATAGTCCTCGGCAGTCCTGGACTCTCTTGCAGTTGATGCGACAGCGCCAGATAGCTGCGCGCCGGTAGGCTGCACGGGTCCCGACTTCAGGAAAGACTTCTGCGGGGGCAACTTCAGCTCTGGCTTCGGCGTACGCGCGACAGTGGGTATTGGCGGTGAGGGAGCCGCCAGCGGTGGCCCTTCCTTGGCCATCGTCAACGTGGACTGCGGGGCCGAAGGAACCAACCTAGAGCGTTGTCGAACCAGAACGCCGCAGACCAGCAATACCCCAGCAGCCACAACCACCCACGGCCACGGCCATGTCCGTCGGCTGCGGGAGGATGCAACCGGCTTCGATGCGGAGACCATATTCTGCTCAGCCTTGGCCTTTGCCATTAGTGCGGGAGAGATTCGCGGCACGGCGGTCACCGGCATCCATTCCTGCTCTTTCCCCACCGACTCCTCCATCGCGTCACTGCTAAGGAAAACGACCTCCCGGCAGCCCGCGCATTTCACCAGGTGATCGGCGACGCGCTGCCTTTCCCGAAGAGGGAGAGTTTGCTCGACAAAAGCTGTGAGTGCGTCGGACGAAGGATGAGCCTCGTCTGCCCGTTGTCTGGCGAGCGCATCTCGCAGCGGTTTTGGTAGCTCCTGGTTCATCCCTCGTTCCCGCTGTTCTCTTTATAGAACGTGCCCTTAGGGGTTCCTTGCCGCAAAGTTTCGCCCACTTTCACGCGCAAATCGCGGACGTCCACCTCCTGCATTGTCTCGTCGGCCTCCCGCGGTGACATGCCAGCTTGAATCATCCGCTTGCGAATGCGTTTTCGCAAACCGGCGGTCAGCCGTTCCAGCTTACGACTAATCGTGGATTCGTGCACCCGTCGCAGCTTAGCAATCTCCGCCAAGGTTCTGTGATCAAGATAATAGGCGGTTAACAGAAAACGCTCCTCGGGATCTAGCGCCGCCAACTCAGCAACAGCAGCGCCTTCGATGCGAGGATCAGCAACCGGTTCCTCGGGCTCCTCGGCCGCGAATTGCAGGCCTTCCTCCAGAGCGGCGTCCAGACTGGTCTCCCGTCTTGTACTGCGGTAAAGATTGACGAATTCCTGGGCGAGAACGGTACGAAGCCAACCTTGCAGGGAGCCGCGTCCCTGGTAGTAGAGAAGCTTGCAAATCCGCTTCTGGCCCTTCGCATCCACTCCGTAGAGGTCTGCGTAGAGCGAGTCTGCCAGTCCGCGCGCAACACTTTCCTCCTTAGCAATCTTGTATGCGGATTCGTACAGGGTAGCGCGATAGCGATTTAGGAAAACCTCCCATGCTCGATCGTTTCCGGCGGCGCATGCGCGTGCTAGGACCAACTCGTCCACCCTCAGGGAGGCAAGAAAGACCTTGGTCTCAGCTTCTGAGGCATTGACCTCCGCCTGGTTCACTATTCCAGTGAGGATCTCCGCCAACTCCGTTTGATCAATCTCGAACTGCTCCGCCCCGCTCTCCCGGTGATACTGGGCGGCAAACTCCCGTACCACGGCAGAGACTTGTGGGCCAAGTGGGTCGGGGGCGACGGAGGAAGCCATTCGTGCGAATCGTATCAATTCGTGTGCAAGAAAAACACTGCCTAGCGTTCTTCTGCTAGAGACGCCGCAGCGCCTCCCGAGGTCAACCATGAACTACACCATCTTGGCACAATTAGCTTTCCTGCTGCTCGGGGCGACGTTCGCCTCCTCCGGCACACCCACCAGGAACGAATTCCGCGTTCTGCCCCCGGTTAGCAGAGGCAACCTGAGCATCTTTCCCGTAGTCGGCGGTGCCGAGCATGACACTTCCGACCTGCTGACACTCGATGAAGGATTGCGGTCCGGCGCAGTCGTGGTCACCGAAGCTGGCTCTCTGCAAGGCTTGGTACGGCCGGGAACGCGAACTCCGCTACCCTCTGGTGCGGAAGTCAACCGCTTGGTGCTGGTGAACAAATCGGACTACCCGCTGCTGTTGCTTGCTGGGGAAGTGGTGACCGGAGGCAAACAGGATCGCGTGATCGGAATGGACCGCATCGTTCCGTCAAAATCAGGGCCGATCGATCTGTCGGTGTTCTGCGTTGAGCCGGGGCGATGGGTGGGTTCGTCGGACCGCTTCGCCGCGTTTAAGTCCCAGATGGCTCAGCCCAGCGTGCGCATGCCTGCGATGGCGGAGCGCAGTCAGCAGAGTGTTTGGGCGCAAGTTGCGTCAGCGATTGGCAGTATGGCGAACGCTGCCCCAGCAGCAAGTCCAGCGATGCGCGCGTCCACTTCATATGCCAAAGCTATGGAGAATCCAGAGGTGCAAAAGAAAGTTGCCTCGGTTGCGGCCGACTATGATGGCATGTTACGCGATTTACGGAAGGTGGGAGCTAGGGGAGTGGTGGTCGCGATCAATGGAAGGATCACCTGGGCTGACGTCTTTGCCAGCACGGATCTATTGGAAAAGTATTGGCAGAAGTTGATCCGGTCCTATGCTGCAGACTCGCTAAGTACCGCTAGCACGGGTGGCCAGGCCGATCAGAAGTCAGCACAATTCTTCCTTGACCAACTGCAGGGAAACCGGGAAGTTAGCGAGACCGAACCCGGCCTCTTCCGCCGTACGGAGGTCAGTGGCGACGGCTACAGGGTCTTCACATTAACATCACTGATGTCGAAGTATGAATACACGGTGCATGTCGCAAAGATGTCATACCGAGGCTTCGATCGGGCGCAGTTTTATCCGACGCGTTTGCAGCGTTAGCGAAGCTTTCGGGTAGCAGGCTAATTCCACCCTACCGCTAGGCCAATCGTGGGAAGCACTGCAGGGCAGGGGAAGGAAGGAACAGGGCCGCGAGTTCCAGAATTACTTTTTGCGCGACCCTATTGCACCTCAAAGTCCGCGGTACGCGTCGGCGTCGCGTTCCCCGCAGAGTCTACTCCCTTCACTTCCAGACGGTAAGAGCCGGCTGGAAGTTCACCCACGGGCAGCTTGCGCCCGACAGGAACAAGCGGACGACCGGGCTTTGCATCGGGTGCGGCGCCTGCGTTATCGACTTTCTTTTCTCCTGTCTTGCGGTCCACAATGCTCATCTGCACCCCAACGTTGGGGGGATTGGGACCGGTAAGGGCGGGAGCGTAGATCTCCACGTAAAAGCCAGCGCGGTCGGTTTTCTTGAACTGGTTGCTCCCCGAGGGGACAACCTGCATTCCCTGTGTCATCAAGGGGGTACGATCTTCCAGCAATACGGCATCCAGACTTGATCCTGCCTTCGAGACCGGGTAAATGTCCTTGCTCAGCGCCACGCCGCTCACGCTGAATTGCTTGCCGTCATAAGGGTCAATCACCAGCGGTAACTCCAGCTTCCCGAAGGTCTGCGCGCCTTGGGGTTCGAATACAACCTTCAGGTTGTAATGACCGGCCGCAACGTCGAATTGTGTGTCGTAATGGAATGGCTTGGAACTGAACTCCTCCAACTCCTTCTTGTCGTTGAAGCTGAGGTTTAGGGTATCGCTGAAGCGCGCGGCAACGGTTCCATCCAGCTTGTAGGCGAGCCCGAATATATTGACCGTGGCGTGCAGCTTGCCCTTCTGCTTGTCGAACTTGATAGTGTTAGGGGCGATCTCGACTGCCAGGTTCACTCGTGCCGTGTTTACCGAGGTGTAGAAGAACGGAGCGAGCATGGAGGCCGCCATAGTGCCTGGCTGCGAGCCTGTAATATGGCTCTCCATGTGTTTTCCTTCGGGTTTTCCCGCAAGCATGTCTGTGGGTTTCACATTGCAGTAGCCACTACGCCAGCGAACGACAGCTCCGCTGCGCTCGACTTTAACTCTAAGTACATGGCAGCTGCCTTCTTCTGAAGCTGCAGGCGTATATCCCAGAACGTAATATTCGCTCTGCTCCCTGGCAATTCTCTGCATGCCACCAAGCAGATCGTTTGAGTTCACGATCACGAATCCACCCGTACCCTGCGCCAGTTGGTAAAGGACCTGCTGGTTATCCATGACATTCGGAATTGTCGGAATGAGAAGGCGGCTCTGGTCGTAAGGATTGTACCCGCTATAGAGATATGGGTTGATTCCCCCGCCGCTACCCCGAGTGCCACCAGCGGCAGCTCCCGTTCCTGCGCTGCCGGTGGTTCCAGCGCCGTGACCGCCACCCCCCCCACTTCCTGCCCCGGCACTGCCGCCTCCTCCTCCGGTGCTGCCACCGTGCCCGCCGCCACCTCCGCCGCCCGTCCCACCATGTTGTATGTAAACCACCTTGCCGGGTGGATCACCTCCTGAGGGGTAATCGAGGGTTGCCATCACAAGCCGCGCGGCGCCGAGATCGGGAGCTGTCTCCAGATACCCGGAGCTTGGTCCAGGGCCGGTTCCCGAAATCAAGCCGCGAACATCAATGGGGTACACCGCCACATTCGCGCGGTTGCACTCGCTGATCACGGCCACAAGTTCAGACTGCCGTTCAGCCGTATCAGGATCATTGGGGTTGATGGGAAAACCTGTAGTCAACAGAACCAGGCTCTTGCGGCCGGGCACAGAAGACAGGCTCTTGGCGATACTGCGCAACGCTAGAAGCAGGGTATGTACGCCGAAATTAGCCTGTGCATTTCCTAATTGCGGCATGCCGAGTGACGCAACCTCCACAGGCTGGTCCGGAACGGCATTTGGCGATACAGAGGAGAACTTGATGTTACGCACGACTTGCTTCAACCGCTCGGCGTCAGCCGTAAAATTTTGTGCTACATTCACCGTCCCACCGAAATTCATCACTGCTATGTAGCGGTCGGGTCCTGCGTTGGCCTCAACAAATTTCGCAGCTGCATCGCGCGCCCTCGCTTGATCGGCGAAGCTCATGGTGGAGTTATCAAACAGCAGCACCAGGTAGTGCCGATGACTCTCGGACGGAGCAGAGGAGCCGGATTCGAACGAGAAGGTCTTGATTGGCTGCTCCTTATTATCCTCCCAGATCTTAAAGTCTTTGGCAGTCAGGTCGGTGATGTAGTTACCTTTCTTATCTGTAACGATCGTGTCCACAAGGACCAGACGCGTCTCTGCTTTGAAAACGGGCGTGGAGTTATCCCTGGCGACAGGAGGGGCCTCTTTCTGTGCTGGTTGTTCCTGAGCATTTGCCACCATCGTGACTGTCGCGAATCTCTGGCTGATCCCGGCGCCGGAGATAATCAATGCTGCTAATAACAGGCGACGTAACCTCATATCCCACCTCAGTACTCGGGGAGTATTTACGGAATCTCGATAGCGCCGTTCTGTGCCGCTAATTGTCCCTCATCGTCACGCACCACCAGCCGCACCAGGTAGCTCCCTGGTCTTACATCGAAGCTACTTTTCAACGTGATTCCCGAGGCAAGCTTGTTGTCCAGCGTGTCATCTTTCCACCGCATCTGGAGCACCTTTTGAATGCCGTTAAGAAAGTTACCATTGCGATCGAACAGGGCAGAGACAATCGTCAGGCTGTTGTTATTCCGGCCATCCACCTTGCGATAGTGGAGGTGCCGTACGTCGAGTCGAACCAGGACGGAGAGCTTCGCGCCCTCATCGCTGGTCTTGAAGAACTGCGTGTGCATCTCTACGGGAAGATCGTGCAACTCCTCCTGCGAGAAGACCTCGTCCTGGATTTGTTGTTTGGCCCGCTCGGCTTCGCCTGCAGCCTGCCTGGGAGCATAGTAACCCCTACGCGCCTGCACGGTGAGCTTTTGCCCGCCCTTTACAACGACTTTCACATTGTGAAAATGGCCGTCGAACTTCAGGTCTTGGGGTGAAAACGCCAGCAGA
>CAZDYZ010001132.1:0-3159 GCA_964509525.1 uncultured Acidobacteriaceae bacterium | reverse complement strand
TCCCAGCCTTCCACGATCAGCGGCTTGAAGAGCGGCACGGGCTTTAGATAGGTGACCTCCATCTTGCTCGTGAGAGCAATCAGGTTGTGCAACTTGCTCACCTTGCCCATTGCCTCGTCAAGGATAGTGGCGATAATGCCTCCATGGGCATGCGCCGGCGGGCCAACGAAACGCCGTTGCAGACGAAAGCGGCAGACAAAACGCTGCCGGAGCTTGTCGAGGACGAACTTCAGCTTCAGTCCAGCTTCGCTGTCCGGACCGCATCCGAAGCACCTGTTAGTGAACTGCTGTTTCTTTACCTCATGACCATGAACTCGTTCATGCCGGGGCATATAGTCAGCATGAAGTAGAGCGGAGCGTGATGCAAGTGGAAACCAAGCCCAGCCCCTGTTCTGAGCTGCCCACTCCGGCAGCCGACGTGTGGGGCTGCGGAAGTTCATCCCGACCAAATCAAACCACCTTGCAAGCCCGCCAAGCAAGGATTCACCTACCATCAGTCTCTTAGGTTGCATCCCCATGGCTGATGTAGTAGTGCACGGCAGGTGTGATGATAAGGGATAGCACCATCGAGATGGAGATTCCGCCAATCACAGCAATGGCGAGGGGTTGCAGCATTTGCGAACCTGCGCCGATTGCCAATGCCAGCGGCAGCATCCCCGCGGCCGTGGCCAGAGCTGTCATGAGGATGGGACGAAGGCGGCGGCGGCCCGCCTGGATCATCGCGTCGTGCGGCGAAAATCCGGCCCTGCGGAACTTCTGATCCGCATCAAGCAGTAGGATTCCGTTCTTTGCCACTATGCCAATGACCATGATCAGTCCCATGAACGACGCGATATTAAAGGTGATACCGGTGATCAGCAGCGCAAGAAATACTCCCGAGGTCGATAACAGAGCCGAGGCCAGGATGGACAGCGGCGCGGCCAGCGTGCGGAACTCAAACAAAAGCACCAGGAACACCAGTATTATGGCCAGCACAAGCACCAGCAGGAGGTCACGGAACGATTTCTGCTGTTCTTCATAGGTTCCCCCGTATACCACTCGTATCCCCGGAGGCAGATGCAGATCAGCAACGGTTTTCTGCACTGCCTTGATAGCGCTGCCCAAGTCCGTGCCCTCGAGGCGGGCGGTTACGGTTACGTCACGTTGCAGGTTCTCCCGGCGGATCTCGTTCTGCCCGGGCAATTCGGTGATGGTTGCCAGTGTACCCAGGGTGGCGGTGTGTCCAGTCGCGCTGTTCAGCAAGGTATTGCTCATGGCATCCAGCGAACTGCGGTTGCTTTCGGGATAGCGAACGCGAACCGTATACGCGATATCGTTAGCAACTATGGGAACCGCAGCAGGCTGGCCTTCCAGAATGGCGCTGGCATCCACCGCTACCTCCTCGGCTGTGAAGCCGGCACGGGCTGCCACCGCGGGATTCACCTGGAAGAGGGTGGCAGGATTGCTCACCGTGTTGTCGATGCCGTTCAGAATATCCACAACCCCGGGCACTTTACTGATGGCATCAGCGACCAGCGGAGCCCATTGTCTCAGAGCCCCGGCATCGGGCGAGAATAGCTTGATCTGAACCGGCTCGGGCGCATTCGACAAATCACCGATCATGTCCTGGAGTACCTGGATGAATTCGACATCGATTCCTGGTTCCTCTCGCCTTATCTCGGTGCGCAGCTCGTTGGTAACCTCGTCCACGGTGCGGCTTCGGTCCGTCTTCAGTTTCACGGCAATGTCGCCGGTGTTGGCTTCGGTGACCGCGGCCAGACCAAGTTGCAGACCGGTACGCCGGGAGTAGCTCTCTACCTCCGGGACCTGCCGGATCATCTGCTCCAAGTGACCGACAATTCGATTGGTCTCGCGCAGCGAGGTGCCTGGCGGCGTGAGATAGTCAAGCACGAAGCCGCCTTCATCCATCGCTGGCAGAAGGTCTGTGCCGAGGCCCCGATAGCAGAAATAGGATGCCACCACCAGCACCGCGCTCATGATGGCGATCCATCTGGGCCGCTCCAGTGCGAAAACCAGGCAGTCTTCGTAGAAGTTGACGATCCTGCGAAACAAACCCGTAACCGCTGCTTCTTCAGCGGCCAGTAAGCGATCATTTTCGCTAAGCTCAGCGACCGGGTCAGACTCCGGGACCGCATGCTTCTGGTGGATGAAGTATTGGCTAAGTGTAGGCGTCCAAGTCAGGGCAAGCGCCAGCGACGTGAGCAGCGCCACTCCGACGGTGATGGCCAAAGCACGGAAAAACACGCCGGTCACCCCGGTGGTGGCAATCAGCGGAAGGAATACCACGATAGGGGTGATGCTGGAGCCAATGAGAGGGACAGTTATCTCCTTGAGTGCACTACGAATGGCTTCGAGGCGGTTCTGTCCCGCATCGCGGTGTAAAGCGATATTTTCCACCACCACGATAGCGTCATCGATCACCAGTCCTACGGTTGCCGCCAAGCCACCGAGGGTCATCAGGTTAAAACTCTGATGGAGTACCTTCAGCGCAATGAACGTGACCACTACGGTCACCGGAATGACCAGCACGGCAACGATCGAGGCGCCCCAGTCGCGCAGGAAGATCACCATGATAAGCGACGCCAGCAGCACACCGATCAGAATGGCGTCGCGTACGCTCTTGATGGACTCGGTGACTATCTCGGACTGGTCGTAAAACGGCTGCAGCTGGATGCCCGGCGGAAGGGACTGGCGAATCCGATCGATTTCGGCATGCACTTCATTCCCTACCTGGAGGGTGTTGCTGTCCGGTTGACGGCTGATGTTCAACAGTATGGCCGGCTTGCCATTGGCGGTGACGACTGTGTAGACAGGCTTGACACCCGCACCGACCGCGGCCACGTCGCCAACCCGCACCGGGACACCGGCCGGGGTGGACTTGATCACGATTTGAGCAAGTTGCTCGAGGTTGGTGACCTGTCCATTCACCAGGGTGAGATAAAGTTGGTGGTTTTGCTCGAGCAGACCGGGCGAGTCAATCAGGTTGGTGCGTCGTACCGCATCCAGGACGTCAGATACCGTTACGCTCGCCGTCAGTAGCTTCGCCGGCTCAGGGATGATATGAAATTCGGGCTCCTGACCGCCCTGGACAACAACCGTGGCAACGCCATCGAGCCGATTGAGGCGCGGCTTGAATTCGTAGTTTGCCATCGTCCACAG
>CAZDYZ010001131.1:0-2588 GCA_964509525.1 uncultured Acidobacteriaceae bacterium | reverse complement strand
GAAATCCTTGGCAATACGCCGCGCAAGCTTAACGTCGCCCGGATGATCGCCAATGCGTCTGATGCGGTTTTTCAAAACTTCTCGCGGCTGGGCAACTCGCTGATGACCCGCGGCAAACTCGACAAAAAGTTGCGTGAAATCGCGATCCTGCGCAACGCCCGGGTTTGCAGCTCGCTGTACGAGTACACCCAGCATGTGCCTATCGCCAAAGCCGTGGGGCTAAGCGACGAACAGATTGCCGGAATCGACAACTGGGAAAGCGCGCCGTGCTTTAACCAAGTCGAGCGGCTGGTGCTGCGGCTGGCCGATGAGGTTGCGCGCAACGTCAAGGGCACCCACGAGACGCTGGAAGCCTTGAAGCAGCATCTCGGGCCCGGAGAAATCGTCGAGTTGATTATGGCAATTGGCTTTTGGGGGATGGTCGCGCGGGTACTGGAAACCACCGAAGTCGAACTGGAGGATTTCGCCGGCAAGATCAACCTGCTCGATCGTCCAGACCGATAGTCCAATTTTTGCGGGCGGCTTGCCACCGCCCCAAAACCACCGCGCTCCCGAGCCGAGTCCGTCATTCGAAGGCCGGCGTCTTTTATGCTCTTCCGCTGCTACATCCTGTTTGATCCATCCCCCGCTCGGAATTAGCTTGAAGTGGCAATTGTGTAACAGCTCAAAAGCGAGGGGGTGTATGAAAGCACTTCACTCCACGATAGTCGCTGGCTGTATGGCTGCCGTAGTCGGATTAGCGAGCCTGGTTCATGCCGAATCGCCGCCGGAGCAGGAGGAAACCCCAACCTCGGCTCTCGAAACGGTCACTCCGCCCGAACCGGCTGAGGTCGAAGCTCCAGCTCCCACTATCCCGCCCGGAACCACGATAACCAAGTCCAACTGGATGCAATACAAACAGTTCTTCAGCGAAGGCGAGATCGGGCTGTGGGACGGCAGGTGGCTCTGGAAGATGCCTGATGATGTGCAGATTAACGTCGGTCCGACCCAGGTTTACCCTCTGCCCGAACCCTTTGTTGAATTGAGCGAGAAGTACGGCGACCAGACGCAGCTTGTGCGACTCGCAGATGGCAGATGGCGGCTGAGGAACTATGTCGCGGGGATGCCCTTCCCGATACCGCATGAGCCCAATAAGGGACTCAAAATCTTGGCCAATATGAACTATCGGATTGCACCGCATCTCGTCGCGGGCTTCAGCGACTCCGGTACAGTCGGCCGAATCTGCGAAATAGATCGCTTCAATAGCACGTCCTGTTCGCGAGTTGACTATGACTTCAGGCAAACGGCCTATAACTGGGAACCAGGCGTGCCGCGGGTCGAGCCAGGTTCGGGTGGAGCATGGCTTGGCGAATGGGTGCAGGCAGAGGAACCCGAGCAACTTCGCTACGCCACAGACCTGGTGCTGCTCTGGCAGGACAATTTGCGGCCCGAGGGCCACTACACGTACATTCCAGCGCTCCGGCGGTCCATGCCCTTGACGGATACTTCCCATTGCGAGCCGTTGCTCAGCTCCAGCGATCGCCCTCACAAGGATTTGGAGATGGGCTGGGAGGGTCGCATCAGCGATTTCGAGCGCGATCACGATGGAGCGCAAGGCTGGCTGGAGCCTGTCTCAGGGATGGTGCCGAATGGCATACTTGACAACAATTTCGGAGCAGGAACCCGGACCACCAGTCCTCAACAGTTGACCATCATCCACGGTGCCTGGAATGGTGGAATTGGCGAGTTCGATGTCACATCAGTCAAACGGCAAAAGCTGCTGGCTTTGACCCAACTTAACGCTGAATACGGCAAATTTCCCGACAACTACGATATGCCACTGGGCTGGGCTAAACCCTCGTGGGGAACCTGGGAATTGCGCAATGTCTGGGTCATCGAGGTCCATCCTATTCCTCTCATCGCCCGCTGTCGCCGAAAGCGTATTATATACGTTGATGTTTCGCTCAGCGCCCCATTGGCCGAGGACCTATACGACGACAGCATGAATTTGTCGAAGGTCATGGTGCTCGGCTTACAACCCCTGCTCGTCCCGCGGTATGGAATGCAGACCTGGGCGGGCGGCGGAATTCTACAGCTCTGGGACGTCCAGAGCGGTCACGCATACGTGAGCCTAACTACAGATGAGCGCGGCCGCACTTGGTCGATAGACGCGGCAGTCAAGCCACAATACAACAGTATCAGTGAGTTCCAAACCCCGGGCGGCCTGATGCAATTGATGCGTTGAAGGTCCCTTGACGAGATAGAGCCCTTAAGAATTCGCCAGCGGTATCAAAATTGCGGAAGAACCCGTTTCGCAGTATCAAAATCATCGTAAAATCGACCAGACAATCCAAATCGACCCCGACGTGCTGGCGGCCTACTGCCGGCAAGGCAAAGGCTGGCAGCCGCGCATCAACGAAGTGCTGCGTGAACATATGCCGCCACGCAAATAGGGGCAGGCCAATCCGTCAGGAATACGTCTATGACCCTTGAGATAATCTGTCAGGGAATAAAAACAGCAACACCATTCTGACATCTCCATGACGCTGTCTTGACGGCCAGTTAGGGTATAGCTCGACTTGACAACAGAAAAGCCATAACGGGCACTA
>CAZDYZ010001130.1:0-6118 GCA_964509525.1 uncultured Acidobacteriaceae bacterium | reverse complement strand
ATTACGCGGACGGCCGGCATTATCTGACGACGACCGAGGAAAAGTTTGACGTCATCATTCTCAATGTGCCTGACCCGCAAAGCGCGCAGTTGAACCGCTTCTACACCCGCGAATTCTTTGCCTTCGCCGCCGCTCATCTCGCCCCAGGCGGGCTGCTGGCGGTGCAACTGCACTCCTCAGAGGATTACCTCAGCTCTGATCTGGCGGCATTTTTGCGCTGCATTCAGCACACGCTGCGACAGGTGTTTCCTGACGTCGCATTCATTCCCGGCGAAACCATTCATTTCTTCGCGGCGCTGCAGCCCGGCGTGTTGACTACCAATCCGCACACGTTGATTTCCCGGTTGCAGGCCCGCAACGTGGCGACCCGCTACGTCCGCGAATACTTCCTGCAGTTTCGCATGATGCCGGACCGCATGGCACAGGTGCGCGAGCAATTGCAGGCCCTGCCTCAAACGCCGGTCAATCGCGATTTTGCGCCCATCGCGTACTACTTCAGCCTCAAACTGTGGAACGCACAATTTCACCCCGCTTATGCGCGCTGGTTCAGCGCGGCGGCGAGCTACAGGTTTAGGAACATTTTGGTTTGGGTCTGCGTTCCGCTGTGGCTTATGGCCGTTGTTCTGGCCAGTCGGCCCCGCGAGCAACGTCTCTGCGCCGTAGCGGCCTTCTGCATGGCTGCAACCGGGTTTACATTGATGACCCTGCAGATTTTCCTCTTGCTGTTATTTCAGTCGGTCTATGGCTATGTTTACCATCAACTCGCCGTCCTCATTGCAATGTTCATGTCGGGTATTGCCTTAGGCAGTTGGTTGGGCATTCGTCGCGTCAGCTCAGGTGCGGATGGCCGACTGGTAAGGACCGCTGCTTCTACTCAGTTCCTTCTGGCTGCTTCGGCGCCGGTTCTGATGATTCTGATTGCCCTTTTCTCGCAGACGTCAGGAGCGGCGGTCACACTGTTTGTGGCACAGGTTGCCTTCCCCTTGCTGGCTGCTCTCAGCGGCGCGCTCGGCGGATACCAATTCCCGATCGCAACAGAGGTCTACTTCCACGAGAGGAACGGGCAGCGAGGCTTAGGTACCCTCTATGCGCTCGATCTGCTGGGCGGCTGCGCCGGCGCGCTGCTGTTGAGCGGATATCTTATCCCGGTGTTCGGCTTTTGGAAGACCGCGTGGCTCAGTGCGGCGGTGAATTTGGCGCCTGCTGTCCTGGCCACAAAGGTGAGCCGGGAGGACCCTGCTGCTCCTGGGTAGCCGCCTTGGCCCCACCGAAGATGACTGCCGTGAACATGAAGATGTCGGTGGTCTCATCTTTCCAACAGCTGGCTTGCATGCCTGCCTTGGCGCACGTCTCTCGCAGGAACTTTTGCCGGTCCCATCCTTCTTCCGCAGCCACCTGCGGAAGCAGGAGACCTTCATGATCGCCGTTCTTCATGAGCAGGCCGTGCTGCCCGACCTTAATCTGCCGCGTATCGAGCACCCTCCGCAGCGGCGAAAGCACCGAGATTTCGTATTCCAGCAGGCCGAGCTCCGATGCAGCAACCGGCGGGAACCGTGTATCGCGCAAGGCCGCCAGCGTGGCGGCCTCCCGTACTGTCTGGTCGAGCGGCTTGCTCGCCGAAGCATAGCCGACGCATCCGCGCAACTGTCCTCTCTCTGTCAAGGTCACAAAGGCGCCGTGCTCCTGCCCGAGCGTGCGGCTCGCGCTGGCTGCAGTTTCGTACAGTTTTCCTGTGCGGACCGCATGCTCCACCGACTTGCGGGCCAGAGCGAGCAGCTCGCCCTTGTCATGAGAACTGAGGAAGAATGGTTGTCCGGCACCATGCTGTTCTGGGGCCTTTATCAACAAAACGGCCGCGTATCCCACCACGCGCGAGCGGTCGCCGGTAACATCGCCTGAGTTGGCATACTTGAGCACTTGAGCCTGATTGGCTCCCATGCGTTCCGCGGCGACCATCGCAGCCACGATAGGCGCGCCTCCGCAGGCTTCCCAAACACGCATTTCAAAGTTGCGCGACATGCTGAGGTAATCCCAATCCTGCAGCGCGTTGAGAGTTTTGTGGTCGATGCGCACTGCTTCGTCGTAAGGGTGGTAGTGTGACAAGTCCGAGCTGGCGACGATGAGTGTGTCTCCACCGTGAACGAGCTTGGCCAGCGCCACCCCCAGTGCTCGGCTACTTTCGTAATCCTGGCTGCCCATAACCACAGGCACCAGTTGGAAACTTCCCAGCACGTGCTGCAGCCAGGGCAACTCCACCTCTATCGCGTGCTCTGCCCCCTGCGGCGTGGGTGTGTGCCCGCGGCTGGACAGCTTGACGCTCGGGCTCATTTTGGCCAACTGTTGCGCGAAGGCCTTGTCCACGTCGATAACGCCCAGCGGCGTGGCATAAGCGTCGCCGTCATAGACGGAGGTGAAACCAAAGGCCTCGTAGTGCGAAGGCGCGATGACCACCACACGGGAGAAGTTCCGGCCCCGAAGCGCGGCATAGGTGTAGGCCGCCACCGGGCCGGAGTACTGATACCCAGCATGCGGGGCGACGACCGCAAGAATCGGGTCGGTGATCTGCGGCACCGAGGCGCGCGCTAGCATGTCGTCCATCGTCGCCGAGAGCCCTTTGCTGTCTGCTGGATAGAAGCCCCCGGCAACGGCAGCTGGTCTAACGCTCCCGGGGTTGACGGCGGGAGAGCCCTGCGGCACTGCAAGGGCCAGCATTGCTAGCAACAGGACCGCTCCACCAAATATGGGTTGTGTTCTCATGACGCCTCCTCCTCGTCATGCGTGCCAAATGCCCGGTATCGACTGCTTGCAAAAGGGGCAACTGCCTTTACGAATCAACATCTGGCCGGTGGTGAATCCCACGCGTTCAACCAGCAGCTTGCGGCACTTCGGGCAATAGGTATTCTGTGCGGGATGCCCGGGAACATTGCCGATGTACACGTAGTGCAGTCCCTCGGCGTCGGCTATCGCCTTGGCACGCTCCAGCGTTGGGACTGGCGTGAGGGGCAGGTTCTTCAGAAGATATTCGGGATGAAATTGGGTGAAATGCAGCGGCACATCCACGTCCAGGTTGGTCTTGATCCAGCGAACCAGTCCGCGGAACTCCGCGTCGCTGTCGTTGAGCGTCGGGACCACAAGGTAGACGATTTCCGTCCACTTGCCCATCTTGCGCAAGGTGACGAGGCAGTCCAGCACTGGCTTAAGCTCGCCGACAACCACGTCCCGGTAATACGACTCAGAGAATGCTTTTAGATCGATTTTGACGGCGTCCATCTTGCCGTATGCCGCCTTCAACGGATCGGTTTGCATGTATCCATTGGAGACGACCACACTGCGGACGCCAGCCTCATGCCCGGCGTCAGCCGTGTCCATCAGGTACTCGCTAAAGACGACTGGCTCACCGTAGGTGTAGGCGATCGTCGGACAGTGAGATTGTTTTGCCAGTTCGGCAACCTTCTGTGGAGGTGCGTAATCGGCTCGGACCTGCTCCGGACGCACCTGTGAGATGTCCCAGTTCTGACAAAACTTGCAGTTGACATTGCAACCGGCGGTAGCCAGCGAGAACGCCAGTGTGCCCGGCAGGTAGTGGAACAGAGGTTTCTTCTCGATCGGATCAATGTGCGCGGCGCACACCCGCGAATGCACCAAGGTGAAGTAGGTTCCTCCGTGGTTCTCCCGCACGCCACAGTAGCCGCGCTCACGATCGCCCACTACGCATTCGCGTGGGCAAAGTTTGCACTTGATCTTCTTGTTTTGGAGCTTCTCGTAGAATTTCGCCTCCACGGTGAACTGCGCGTCGTTTTGCGTAGGTCCGCCAGCCCAGGGCAACAGCGCAGCGCATGGCTCGGCGAAGCTGCTCACGCCGCATACTGCTCCCGTTATCACGATGCACTTCAGGAAAGAGCGCCGGTCGAGCGGCGCGCTCCAGTGCACATTTTGGGGAGTCGGATCCACCACGGTAACGCCCTGCAACTTTACCTCGGCCAGCGAAACCATCTTGCGCGCCATAACCAACCTCAGTTCACCTGCCAACGGCTAGACGTCCACGACCGCGATTCTCCTTGGGTCGTTGACGCCCAGCCGATGCTGGGCATCGGCAGCGGTAGCAATGTAGAGCGGCGCTCTTTTTTCAGCTTCTAGCATCTTCAGCCCTTTCTCGGAGCGCTTGCGTTCAATCATCTGCCAGCCCACGTAGTCGAGCGCCACGGGATCACACGAAACAATCAGGGAATTGTCCTTCCAACTGTATTGCGGCTTGTAGCCCGGCCCGCCTTCGTACGTGGCCGTGGTTGCATCGCAAATCGTCACTCGCATCTTCGTCCTGATCTCCGGCAGCATGTTCACATCGGCGACGTACGGGTTGCAGCCGTTAGGGTGATATTTATTGGGGTTATGAATGACGCCATACATGTTCTTGAGCGCCATGCTCACGCCCGCACCGTCATGGTCTTTCAGCACGGGCAGGTTGATCAGGACATTGCAGTTTCGGGTCAGGATCCTGGACAAGCGGCTTCCCACACTGCCGTACGTCACCAGGTTTTCTTCGTAGCCGGTGCGATCGGTGCCGAAATGTTGGACGCGATTTCCGCCGCTGGAAATATGGAATCCAGCGCGTTCCAATTCTTCCGTGTCGCGGTCCCAGACAACGATGTCCTTTGCTTTGATCCCCGCCTCCTGCAATCGTTCGCAAATCGCCTCCACCAACTGCAGGTTGCTGGAGAACGCGTGCCCGCCAAGACAGTTCACCTTCAACCCCACCGTGTCACCCGGACGGACCAGCTTCTTCCACGGCTCAGCCTCGTGGTCCACATCAAAGAGAGCCTGCGTGGCACGGTCAAGTAGCTTCAGGACGCGCTGCGAATCCACGGTGGCGCCGGCGCCCCGCAACATCGGGTCGTGGGCGATCACCACTCTGGATTTCGCGATGGCGGGGGTCTGCTTAGGCGCGCCAAGTAATTGCATCCTGCTGCTGGCGCCGAAAGCGGCTGTACCGACAACGCACGTCTTCAGGAAATCCCGCCGAGTTGTGCTTTCGCTATTCCTCATTGGGCTAAGTATCTTCATACTCCGATTGCGCCGCGTTTGCGGTGACGTGCAGCACAGGACTTTGGCCCGCTACCTCGTGAGCCGTTGTGCAATGTCCTGTCCCAATGCCACAAGCGCCTGCTGTGAGCCGTTCGACTCCTCGTACGTCACTATTCGCACTAGATAGCGCCCTTTGTGGAAGACCAGGCTTTGGCTGAAAAGGTGCGCGCCATCGGCCAGTGGAACAAGCTTCGCGTCGGCAGCAGGCTCCGAGTCAAAAACCTCCGCGGCCCCGCCCGGGTTGGACATGGTGAAGATATCTACGACCGCCTCCAGCCTGGTCTGGAACTTGTAGTCAGCAGTTGATGCACGCTGCACGCCCGCCTTCAGGTACTTCTCGGCTTCGCCGTCGATGTACTTCCAAAGATCAGCCGCCTCAAAGGTGCGGACATTAGAGGTTTTCATCCAGCCGGCAACCTCGTTCGACGCTGGAAAAGCTACTGCCGCGCTCTGCTGCCGGTTGCACGCAGCTTCAGCAAGCAAAGCCATGCCCAAAGCGGTCAAGAACACGGCGCTCAGGTTGCACCCTCCCGTCATCGTGGCTTGCCTCGATTCAGCAGAAACTGGTTCGCCGGAGAGCGGCTCTCGCCAATGCTGGTCACCTGAATCGCCGGCTGGTCCTGCACCGGGCAGGAGTACTCGCAAGCGCCGCAGCCGACACATCTGGCGGGATCAAGGAACGGTTGTTTCACAACTTTGCCTTTGCCGTCGGCGGTCACCACTTCGGAGGGCTGCAGGTAGATGGCTTTGGGAGAGGTCGGGCACCATTCCTCGCAGACAATGCACTCAGTTGCCATCGCCCACGGGAGGCAGCGCCCACGATCGAAAAAGGCCGTGCCTATATGGATCGGCTTGACGTCACGCCCGCCGTTCGGCGCCACCCAGCCCTTCTCTTTAGAAGTGATCTCCCAGATGGCCCCGGTGGGGCAGACCTGCGAGCACAACACACAACTGGTCTCGCAATAGCCAACCCGCGCCACCATCACTGGTGTCCACAAACCTTCGAGCCCAGCCTCATCCAGCGCCGGATGAAGCG
>CAZDYZ010001129.1:0-4240 GCA_964509525.1 uncultured Acidobacteriaceae bacterium | reverse complement strand
GCTCGAAGAATTCCTGATGGCAGCGATATAGTTCCTCCAGCGTCAGTCCCGCTCTCTGAACTTGTTGGAAAAAAGCCTCGCCCAAGCGCGGCGCGATGTGCAACAACGCCAGAAATCCGGGTGAGTCAAGTCCGCTTCCGTGGCCTAGTCCGGCGCGAATCAAGTGATACTCGTAAGGTGTGATGCCCTCCAGCAAGCTGAGCATGTGCAAGGGATGATCGAGCATTTTGTTGGCGCGCCGCAGAAGACGTGCCCCGTTTTTGTAATCGCCTTCGCCAATGCACTTTCTGGCTCGCTCCAGCTCCCAAGCCGCGCCCTTCATCAGTAGTTCTGACGCTTGGTGGGTGACTTGGAACGTGAGCTCATCCGGATGCAGCATTTCGTCCGGCGGCTTTTGCAGTGCAAGCAACTCATCGGTGCGCAAGTAGCGTTCATAGTCGGAAGCCGCGGTTCCGGGCAAGATAGGTGTACGGAGATCTTCAGTCATAGACATGACTCCATTGCGGATCTTGTTCGGGCGACACGATCGAACCATCGCGCATGTGGATGATGCGGTCGCCGTAGGTTGCAGCTTCAGGGTTGTGAGTGATCATCAGAACCGTCTGACCGAGTTCCTTGTTGGATTGCCGCAGCATGTTCAAAACGATTTCCGAGTTCTGGGAGTCAAGATTGCCGGTGGGCTCGTCGGCGAGGACAATGGCAGGCTGATTTACCAGCGCGCGAGCCAGCGCGACGCGCTGTTGCTCACCTCCACTGAGCTCCGACGGGCGATGTTCAAGACGTTTCTCAATGCCCAACAACCTCAGGATGCGCTCCATATACGCCGACTCACCGCCGCCATCGCTTTTTCCTGCGATGTCACGAGCGATGGCGATGTTACCTTTAGCGGTCAGGGTAGGAAGCAGATTGAATTTCTGAAAGACAAAGCCGATTTTCGACTTGCGCATGCGAGTTCGCGCCGCGTCCGACAACGCCGTAAAGTTAACGCCATCCACGAGCACCCGGCCCGAATCGGCGTGCGTCAGGCCGCCAAGAATGTAGAGCAATGTAGACTTACCGCTGCCGGACGGGCCCACAATAGCCACGAACTCGCCCTTCTCGACTGCCAGGGAGACACCGCGCAACGCCGCCACGTCCACATTTCCAATCCGGTAGGTTTTGCGAACGTCCTCAGCCTGAATCATCCACGCCATGCGAATCCTTGATCTTACACGAAATGTTTGCGGCTTCGGCGGAACGGCTGCAACCCTCCTTTGGGTTCTTGTCCGACATCCGGCAGATACTCCCCAAGCCCCGGTTTGTGCGCTACAACAGCAGCATGGGGAAAGTGTCGTCAGAGGCAAAGCATGCGCAGCTGGTCACACGGGCAGTCGAGTGGCTCCGCTCCAAGTACGGATGCAGCGTCGTCCTCTCGGAACAGTATTGCGCCAGCGGAGAGGTTCCCGACGTGATTGGGTGGAGGGGCTTCTGCGAATCAGTACTTGTGGAATGTAAGGTCTCGCGCAGTGATTTTCTGGCGGACGCAAACAAGCCATTTCGGCTGAAACCGGAGGAAGGGCTGGGCAGCAAGCGGTTTTATATGGCACCGGCAGGAATGATTAAGCGCGAGGAACTCGTGAAGCATTGGGGACTGCTGGAATGCAGGGGGCGTGAAATAACCATGACGGTGAAGCCCGGCCGGCAGGATCTGCGCACCAGCGCGGGGCTGCTGAAGGAAATGAACCTGTTGCTGGCGAGCCTGCGAAGAGTCGAGGTGCGCATCGAGCCACAGACCATTACGGACTTTCTCAAATGGAAGAATCGGTTGGCCGAGTACAACGGCGGTAGATTGCCGGAAGGCATCACACCGGCAAAACACGAACCAAACCCTTATCTGGCGTAGCTCGCCGCGGTCGCTCGTCGCGGCTGTCCCTTGGCTGCAAAGAGCAAGATGTACAGATAGCAAATCACGGGCAAAACGAAGGCATGGTGAATCCCGACCCGATCGGCGATGAAACCTTGCACCAGCGGGATAATCGCGCCCCCCACGATCGCCGTGTTTAGCAGCCCTGAACCTTCTCCCGTCAACGGCCCCATTCCTTCGATCCCGAGGGTGAAAATGGTGGGAAACATGATGGAGTTGAAGAAGCCGATCACCAGCATGCTGCCCATGGCGAAGTAGCCGGTCGTCAGCATCGACAGGCAAACCAGTAGGGCACAGATGGCAGCGTTGAACCCCAATACCATGCGCGCGGACAGCTTCTGCAGCACCGCGGAACCCACGAAACGACCGACCATGGCGCCTCCCCAATACACCATGAGGAACTTCGCGGCGGTTTCGAGATTGAGGTTTCCGATCTCGGCCTCGTGCATGTAATTGACGAGGAAGCTGCCAATGGCAACTTCGGCTCCCACATAGGAGAAAATACCCAGCGCTCCCATCACGAGGTTACGGTGTTTCCAAATGCTGTCGTGCGCCCCTGCCTCCACGGCGTGGCCGCCTTCTGCTTCGGGAATGTGTGGCAAGCTGAACTTGCCGATCACAATCGCCAGCAGTACCAGGGCGACCACAATCATGATGTAGGGGAGTTTCACCGACGAGGCCTGCTCAATGCGGTAGGCGTGTAGCGCGGCAGGGTTCATCGCTGCGATCTCGGCTGCGGTTTTGGGAGCCGTGGCCAGAATCAGGATGCCGCCGAACAAGGGCGCAATGAATGTGCCAAAAGAGTTAAACGCCTGTGTCAGAGTGAGACGGCTGGAAGCGGTCCTGGCCGGTCCGAGCAACGCAACGTAAGGATTGGCCGAGACCTGCAGGGCAGTGATTCCCGCTGCAAGAATAATGAGCGCCGTAAGGAAAAGTGGGAATGACGGAACGCTGGCGGCGGGAACGAACAGGGCTGCTCCCACGCCCATCGTCAACAGTCCGGCCACCATTGTCCACTGGTAGCCGATACGCTCGATAATATATCCCGAGGGGATGGAAAAGACCGCGTAGGCACCAAAGAAGGCCAACTGTACCAGCATCACCTGTGCGTAGTTCAAGTCAAAGATCGACTTTAGGTGAGGGATTAGGATGTCGTTCAAACACGTGAGAAATCCCCACATGAAGAACAGTGTGGTGACCATCGCCAGTGGGGCGCCATAACGAATGCCAGTGTCAGGAGCACGAACGGGGGTGGTCGTTGTGCTCGGTTGTGTTAGTGCCATTGCTCACCTTTGGCGGGGAGGTGCCCCAGGGAACGCTGCGCAATGAACCTTGGCGGATTGCAAATGCCGAACCCCACTGCGGCGAAGATGATTATAGTGCCGCCCCGCAAGCCATTGCCTTCAGGATATCAACAGAAGGTTACTTCTTGCTAAAATCACAGCCATGATCAGGCCAGACCTGCTGGAAATTCTCGCCTGTCCCGTTTGTCGCAAGCCGCTGGTGTTGCGCGGGGAGGACGGCTTCAAGTGTAATGAGTGCAAGCGAGTGTACCCCATCCGCAATGGGATCCCTATCCTGATAGAGACCGAAGCCACTATCGAGCCGCTCTGATACGGCTTTCTCCGACTCGGCGCCGACATTCTCGAACCAAGCTTGGGTACCCGATTCGTGGCATCGCCGGATTCCGGAGGAAACCCCAAAACGCAGAAGAGAATCGCCTAAAATCGGTACCCCAACCGAAGGGCATTTGCCCATCCAAAGTGCGCAACTTATTGCAGATTCGGCAACCACGCCAGCCCCGATTTCCGCTCGCCCAATGGAGCAAAGCTCGTGTCCTGACACGATTATCTGCAACTACCTGGGTGCAAAGGGGTTCGACATATCACAAGCTTCCGGTGGAATGTCGGCTGGTGAGACCAGGTTCGGTAACAAAATTGCCCGCAACCTTATAGTGGTCCCCAAAGTCTAAGTAGCTAAAGCCCCGGAAGGGTCGGAGGTGAAATCGATGAGAGAAAAGTTTTCCGTCCCGGAGTTAACGGCGCTGAGAAGCGAGTTGCTCCAGGGGTTTGACTCAAAGGACGCAGCCGAGTTAATCCAGATGTTTCTGGCTGGACATGGCTATGGTGTCTCGGCTGAGGAAGCCCGTAATGCAGTGACCAAGGTTGCGCTTCCGGGATACACACTGGAAGCGTTTCAGAGAGAGCTTGAGAGCATTGCATTGGTGATGTAGGTGGTACGTGGTAGGCCAGAGCGGTGACAAAATTCGCTTGAATGAAGTAGGGAGCGCGGCCCGCGCCAGAACCTGGACGTAAGGCTCGCGAACCAAAGCGAAAA
>CAZDYZ010001128.1:0-1869 GCA_964509525.1 uncultured Acidobacteriaceae bacterium | reverse complement strand
CACTCAGAATTTCAATCCCAAGCACACCATCACCTACAAGTGGAGCAGCAATGGTGGCAAGATTGCGGGCACGGGCACAACGGTGAGTATTGATAGCGCGGGCCTGGCTCCGGGCAACTACGCGGTTACGGCCACGGCGACCGACGAAAAAGAGCAGAAGAACAACGTAGCCACCTGCAACGCCTCGTTCACGGTGAAGCAGCCGCAGCCACCAGTAGTGAGCTGCTCGGCCAATCCGACTACGATCGCCATTGGTGAGCCCGCGACCATTACCATGGCAGCCAGCGATCCGCAAGGATGGCCGATGACCTATAGCTGGTCGGCCAGCGGTGGTCAGTTGAGCGGCACCGGAACTTCAGCCACCCTAACCGCAACCAATGCGGACGCGGGCAGCACCATCACAGTCACAGGAACAGCGACTGATGCACGTGCCAACCTGAGCGCCAGCTGCTCGGCGTCGGTCACCGTACCTCCGGTCGTCAAATGCGTCAACATCGAGGATTGGGGTGAATGTACTTTTGAGAAGAACCCCAAGAAACCGTGGCGTGTGGACAATGACTGCAAGGACACTCTCGACAAACTCTCCCTGCGCTTGCAGCAGATGCCTAACGGGAAGCTGAACATTGTGGGTTACACCAACGAGAAAGAAGTGGTCAGCGAGCAGACCTTGGGCGCGCAACGCTCGGTGAACGTCAAGTACTACCTGACCACGGATGGGCCGAACAAAGTCGACGCCAGCCGCGTACAGCCTCGTCAGGGCGGTACCAAGGGTCAGGCCAGTCACTTCTATTTCGTCCCCGAGGGCAACCTGTGCGGTGGACAACTAGAAGAGGGCACCACGGTTGACGAATCCCAGGTGCAGCCGCAGTCGCGTACGGCGCCTGCTCCGAAGAAAAAAGGGAAGAAGACCGCAGCGCCAGCGCCGTCAAACCAATAAACTGCTAGCCAAATACTCCCAAGGCCAACCACGAGCGCGGTTGGCCTTTTTGGTGTCTTGAGGCGCCGTAGCCTTCATTGCAAATGAACAAATCGAGGTGTCTGCGTGTCCTGGTTCACGGCCGACTCTTATCGACTCCGAACCTTTCGCAATTGCTTGAACATCAGCAATGAGCCTGGGATCGCTGCCCGGCCGAGGCAAAGTCACTCATCGATTGGCGGCTGGGGACGGATGAGAGGTTGCAACTTGACAATTGCTGCGTTCCCGACCATACTTGCGCCGCTTGGCCGAAACGATATCAAGTGACGACACATGAAGAAGCCAAGAACAAAATCGATCCCGGCGAAAAAGACTCCGGCTTCGCGTCCGGTAAACCGCTCGTCCGCAAAGTCAGCCAAGTCGCAACGAAGCAAAATTGCCGCTGCAGCAGATCCGGGCGGAAAGCTTTCCTTCAATCACGCCATGATTTACGTCAAAGACGTAGACCGCGGATTACGCTTTTACCGCGATATGATGGGATTCAAGCTCATCGAAGACTTCCGCTACGAGGGTACAGCGGTCTATGCTCGCCTGCGAGCACCGGGCGGCGACGGAACCATCGCTCTGCACCAGGCAGGGCCGGGCGTTTCCGTTGCCAGCGATGGTGTGCGCTTGTATTTCGAAGTCCGCGAACTAGACGGCTTCTGTCGCAAACTCCAGCAGAAGGGTTTCTACATTACCCAGCTGCCGCGCGTGATGCCGTGGGGCTGGTGGCACGCTTATCTCAATGATCCTGATGGCCACGAGATCAGTCTATATTGGGCAGGCGAAAGCCGTATGCAAAAGACTGTGATGAAGGCCGCCCGCAAAATACCCAGACCTGCAAGTTCTTGAGTTACCCGTGAGGGTCCCCTGGCAGGATACGAGCGAGACTTTACCACGGCGAAAGGGCT
>CAZDYZ010001127.1:0-7009 GCA_964509525.1 uncultured Acidobacteriaceae bacterium | reverse complement strand
TATCTCGCTCGTGACGGGACTCCTTGCCGGACTTCTGCCCGCATTACGTCTAACGAAAGAAGACGTCGGCGAAGCGCTGAAGCAAAGCGCCGGCCGCACGGCTTCCGAATCTGGTGGAACTCGCACGCGCGGCGTGCTGGTGGTAGCAGAAGTTGCGCTCTCATTGATGCTGCTGATTGGCGCCGGCCTGTTGATTCGCAGTCTGTGGATGCTGCGCGGCGTCAATCCCGGCTTTGATCCCGACCACGTAATCACAATGTTCCTGTCGATTCCCTCGACGAAGTTCACCACGCCCCAGCAGCAGATCAGCTTCTACGATCGCGTGCTGCAGCGCGTGCGGACTCTGCCCGGCGTGCAATCGGCCGGCGTCATTGATGCGTTGCCGCTGACCGGCGGTGGCTCGCATCAGCCGGTACAGATTGAGGGGCGGCCGGCGCAGGCGATGGCGGACCAGCCTGAAGTTGACGTCCGCCTGATCAGCCCCGGCTACAGAAACGCCATGCATATACCGCTGCTGCACGGGCGCGACTTCAACGACTCGGATGTCGCCGGCAGGCCGGGAACAGTGCTCATCAGTCAATCCATGGCCAAGCAATTTTGGCCCAATGAAGATCCGATTGGCAAACGCCTCACGATGTACTTTTTCCCCGAGACCACCCGCCAGGTTGTCGGTGTGGTTGCCGACGTGAAGGATGATGCGCTCAATCAGACTCGCTCGGCTTCGATGCTCTACATGCCGCTGGGACAGCTTTCCGCCGGCAGAGATGGCCATTGGCAATCGTTCGGCATGACCCTGGCGGTGCGCACGCACACCGATCCACGCAGCGTAATTTCGGCCATCAGCAATGCGGTGAATGACGTCGATAGCGAAGTGCCGCCGCTGTTTGTGAGGACCATGCAGGACACAGTGGAGGAATCGTTGCTGCAGCAGCGCTTCACCGTGCTTCTGTTGAGCGGCTTCGCCGGGCTGGCTTTGTTGCTGGCTGCGGTTGGAATCTACAGCGTCTTGTCCTATGCTGTGCGCCGGCGCGTGCGGGAGATCGGCATTCGCATGGCGCTGGGCGCGCAAATCGGCGATGTGCTGCGTATGGTGGTGGTCGAAGGCATGAAGCCGACACTGCTTGGCGAGATCATTGGCCTGGCGGGAGCGCTGGCTCTGGGGCGAGTGCTTTCCAGCGTGATCTATGGCGTCAGCCCGCGAGATTTAGCAACCTTCAGCACCGTCGCAGGTTTAATGAGCGCTGTCGGCTTGCTCGCCAGCACGCTGCCGGCTTATCGCGCCACACGCATCGATCCCGTGAAGACGCTGCGTGAGGAGTGAGAACTGGTTCCCTGTTGTGTAATGCGGAGCGAGCCCTTCAAATTGTCATCACGAGGGAGCGAGCAGGCGTAGCGAAGGATCTGCTGTTCGCGACAGCAACAAAAAAGCAGATGCCTCGCTTCTCCACCCTACCGATCATAAAAGCAGTGCTCCGGGGGGGACCTGGCTGCGCTCGTCATGACAGTTCGGGGAGCTGATCTGAACCACCCTGGGCGGTCTACGACAGGAAATCGACCTTGCCGTTTTGAGATGTTATAAATCGCCCACCATCATGATTTCTTGTCCTGCTCCAGTTGCTTGAAGCCAACCGACATCAAGCACTTTTCTGCGTGCCATGATGGCTTGCCTCGAAAACACTCACTTTTGAGCAGTCGGCGAGGCGAGCGCTCGAGCCATTCAGGATCATGCATTTACAGGCAATCCCAGCGCAGTTGGGCAGGTTGCAGAATCCAGGCTGTGCCCGCGATCAAGCAGAATCGGCCGCAGCGCGCTGGATCATTTGCGTAATCGGGAGTGGGTGTTGAAAAACTCCATCAACATCAGAATTTCCCGAGACCCCGGAGGCATAGTGTTTTGCATAGGTAAACCGCTCTTCCACCGTTAGAAATCAGAACGTTCTTTCGTGGAGTGATGCCGTCAAGCCGCTCTGAGAGCCATTCCCACCGCACCTGCGAGCAGAAGGCATCCCAAGGGAGCACTGAGGCGGCGTCCCCATGGAAGATTCTTCTCCAGCGCCATTACCGCACCCAGCAGCAGCATCCAGGTCAGGTTGCCTGTCCCCACCAGAAACATCAGTGCCATCAGTGACCAGCAACAGCCAACGCAGAACAACCCGTGCTCCACCCCGATGCGAAGTGATTGCGCGGACTCGTTCCCACCCTGCCAGCGCGAAGTGATAAAGGATAGTGGCGAGCGACACTTGTCGAGACAGGCGTATTTCAGTGAAGAGAATTGGTAAAGACCAGCAACCGTCAATATGACAGCGCCACCAATCCAAGGTGCAGCAGTGAGCCACAACAGGTGGGCAAATCCGGCGCGTAGCGTCCAGTTCGCTACTTGCATAAGTACACCACAAAACACCCACGTTCCGACGTATCCGCATAACAAGACCGTGACCAGCCAAGGGGCGGACTTACGGTCGCGGACCATGCGATGAAACAAAACAATGAGTGGAATACTGGTGGGCAGCATCATGGCTACCGTCATCAGCGTCCAGCTAACGACAAAGATAATCGCGAATAGGACAGCGTTCTGGGAGCCTGTGCCTACGTGGCGGGAGCCGTGCAAGAGCACATGCCCGTACGTAGAGTTGCCCCACAACCAAAGTGCAAACCACGCCAACAGCACCATGGCAGCGAGCAGCCCAATCAGAATGCCGTCAGGCGACGAAGCGGAACGTGCCTTGAATGGCATTGTTGTTCTGCAGGTCTACGTTTCTAAGCCCGAACTGAGCCGTGTTCCGGCGATAACGGGACGCTTTGCTGACGTAGGCCGGAGAACCCGGAATGGTCGAAAAGACGCTCTCGTTCAGGGTAGTGACTTTTCCGGTAGGGCCACGGTAGGGTGACATACTGGCTTCCACCAGATCGCCGATCCGCAGCGTCCCCTGCCCCTCGTCCACGGCGAACGTGATGGGTACTCGCTGTACGGTAACCACCTCTCCAACCAGTTTGGCTAGATCGGCAACTGGCCCGCCGAGCTTGCCCGTCCACACGTTGAGCAGCGCCTCCTGCTGTTGCGGAGTTGCCTTGTCATCCACAGCCACGCCCACGCGCCAGTTACCCTGCAAAATGTTGCCCGGAATATCGCTCAGCAGTGCAAGTGTCAGACCAGAAACGTCGGTTCCGTCCACGGTGCCTTTGTCGATGTGATAGGCGACAACGGCATCGCAGGTACCGTTGTCGGCGTCTTCACCGATCCAGCACGGGCAAAGGACGTTGCAATCGCAAACTTCTAGGAGTTTGCCTTCAAGCTGATAAGCCATACCCCCACCCCCTAGACAAAAGGAATTTCGCTTTGGACCCCAACAGCGGCACTATTGTACACCTCGCATGGGGTGTAGTCGCGGATCGGGAGGTGAACGGCGACGTGAAGCCGCTTGTGCAAATACGCGGAGGGTGCGGTTCTTTCATTCCAGGTTGAAGCGCTGGAAGATGGAACAAATGATTCGATCCACGCTCTTACATTTACAAAGCAGGCAATCGGCCGTGTCCGCCGCCGTACCTCTACGAAACGGCGCTCGATAATGTTGGTGGTCCGTAGTTTTCTCCACAGAGGCTGGGGAAAGCTAAAGAACGACAACAACTCCGGCAGGTCGCGCTCCAGCTGCCGCACCATCGCCCCATAGACTCACGCCATCCGGAAACAGATAGGCCCATTCATCCTTTAGCGGCTGACCCTGCCAATAACTCATCCCCGATGAATCGATTGCACTTAGGGTGGGATATCGGTAGGCTTTCGGGTGATGAACTCGGTCCTGCTTCCAGTGCTCTTCTTTGTCTATGATTCGATCGTACGCGAGCTGCGCTCCAGGCAGAAGTCCTTGCCTTGCGCCATCAACTCCTGCTCGCTCTCTGATTGACGTACATCCGCCGACCAAGGCTAGCTTTTTTAAGATTCTTAGACCGTTATGCCATAGCTGAAAACGGAAACTTCACCGCAACCCATCCGCAATGTAG
This sequence comes from uncultured Acidobacteriaceae bacterium, assembly GCA_964509525.1. Classification (GTDB taxonomy): domain Bacteria; phylum Acidobacteriota; class Terriglobia; order Terriglobales; family Acidobacteriaceae; genus Bog-257. The sequence goes on along the minus strand of CAZDYZ010001127.1, from coordinate 3,010 downwards.
AGCGCGTACAGTCCGCGTCTGTGCCGGTAGGCAGCCGTCTTCCCATCAGCAGAGCTGACCATGCGGGCATACATCGAGCCTAGCATTGCCAAAGGCTCGACAGTCTGGACGAGCTGCCGGCGTCCGCTTGCGACATCCACTTGCGCTATACGGGCCGGCAGATCCTGGTTCCAGACGTTAAGCGAGTGGCCATCGAGGGTCCACCCCAGGACCTCGTCTTCCTTATCGATCCCCGGAATGTCACTGGTCTTGCCCGAAGCCACATCCACCAGCTCGTACTTGTCTGCGGCAACCTCCAAGGTGACAATCCGCGTTCCGTCGGGTGAAATCTTGCCCGCCCTGGTGCCCGTTGGAGTCACAGGACGGAGTTCACTGTTGTGCATGTCCAGCAGGTAATCGCGAATCTCACCCTTGGCGTCGAACGCGGAAAAAACTGCCCATCGTCCGTCGCGCGAGAATGTGAGGTCATTCTCGAATGTGCCGAAGGCAGCCGAGAGTTTTCCTAGGTCGATGACCCTCTGTTCCCCGACACCGGTCGGATACAGGTACAGCTTGTGTGGCTCTGAGTTTTGGGCCGCTGCTACCAGGGTTGCATCCCACGTAATACCTGCCCCGTATCCATCGCCCAGTTTGACCGCCGCCCCACCGTCGGCCTTCCTCACGTAGCTGTGATAGTCACTGCCTTGAAAGATGTTGAAGACGATCCACTGCCCGTCAGGGGACATGGAACCCAGATCGACCGAGTTCTCCAGATCACGCGCCCTGTTCTCGCCGCTGCGCTTTACACCCATTTCGATCTGATAGCGCACACTTTCCAGCAGTACCTTGCCCGACGTGGAAATATCCTGGATAACCATCTCCGTGGGCGACCGCAGTACGGTGCGGGTCTTTCCGACCAGGTTGACGGCGTACATTTGTGAGTCTTCCCCGACTAGGCTTGCCGTGTACCAAAGCTCTCTGCCGTCGGGGGTCCAGCACATACTGCGGCCGGTGGCGTAGTACGGGGTCAGACGACGGACGCCGCCTTGCCTGTCCAGCAGTGCAATGGCACCGCGATCGTCTGGGATGAGGGGATGGTCGATAAAGGCAACGTGCGTCCCATCCGGGCTGATGCGTACATCGGTGATCCATCCGGAGGTTTCAAACAGCATTTTGCCGATGGGATATTCCAGCCGCTGTTTGCCCTTTTCGCGGCGCACCACCGCGAATTCTTTTCCGTCGCGGGTGATGTCGGCCTCGTAAACATCTTCGAGTATGGGCCGCGGGGCTCCCCCCTCCAGCGGCATTCGCGCCAGCGTCCCACGCTGCAGCCATGTGGCCAGGAAGCGGCGCTTTAGAATGACGGCCATGTCGCCATTGTCAGCGACGCCGAGCACATCGGCGTCAAGATTGAGTGACGTAGCCTGTTGGCTGGTGGTGCGCTGCGAGTACAGTTGCTTCCCTCCGCCGTTCCACGCCGCCGAGTACACAACCGTCCCGCCGTCGCGCGTGAACCTCGCCGGACCTGCATATCCCGGCTCGAACGTGAGCTGTTTGTACGATGCAGTGGACGACAACACATTTCGTCGCCCTACGAAGTACGCTGCAACGACAGCTGCTATCAATAACAGCGTCAGCGCTGCTGTGCGCATCCAGCCTGGCCGTTCTGGCGGCAGAGCCTGTCGCTTCACACCACTCCCGCCCGAGCTAGCGGATATCGCCTCCAGCGCAAATCCTACATCGCGCGCCGAATGGAATCGCCGCGCTGGCTCTTTCTCCAGGCATCGGCGCACGATCCCATCCAGCCCCGGCGATAACTTTAGTTTCTCCGCTTCCAACTCCGGCGGATCTTCTTTCAGAATGGCGTTCATCATTTCCACAGACGACTCGCCCTTGAACGCCTGTCGTCCGCTCAGCATCTCGTAAAGGATCGCCCCCAAAGCAAAGATGTCGGTGCGCGCGTCCACTTCTTTGCCGCGTACTTGCTCCGGTGACATGTAGCCCGCGGTACCGAGGACCATCCCTGGAATTGTGTGAACGGCAGCGGTGGCCGCGGCTCCGTCTGCACTACCCGTGCCCCCGATTTCTACGCGCGCGAGTTTAGCCAGACCGAAGTCCAGCACCTTCACCCGTCCGTCCTTGGTGACGAAGACGTTCTCCGGCTTCAGGTCGCGATGTATCACGCCTTTGTCATGCGCGGCCGCAAGTCCCTCAGCGATCTGCGAAGCGTACTCGATGGCACGCCGCTGCGCTATCGGACCTTCTTGCATCTTTTCCCGTAGAGTGTCGCCATCCAGAAGCTCAGAGACCATATACGGTGAGCCCTCGTGCTGGCCGATGTCGTACACGCCGAGGATGTTGGGATGATTGAGCGCCGCGACTGTTCGCGCTTCCTGCTCGAAGCGCTGCAACCGGTCGGCATCTCGAGCAAGCGACTCGGGCAAGACCTTAATTGCCACGTCGCGACCGAGACGGCTATCGCGGGCTCGATACACTTCTCCCATGCCGCCCGCGCCCAGCGGAGACAAGATTTCGTATGGGCCGAGTTTGGTGCCGAGAGTGAGGGCCATCAGTCCGGGAAATTATATTGCATGGCCCTTCTGAAGCCCGCATAGGCGGCTTCATCGGAAGGGATCGTTCTTCCTTAACTCGTCCCCGGAGGGAAGTTATCTTCACAAATCTAAGGGGCACCCGCGGGACTTTCACCCAATTTTGGACGTATCGTCGGGATACTCGGAACCAGCGCGGACAAGTCTGCGAGCATTTACGACTCGGGGTCACACGTGAACAGCCGCGAACTTAACCTTCCAGTCACGAGCGAACGGCAAATCGCTGATCAGTGACGAGCTACTTTCAACCTGTGGAGGCCAGCGGTGCCGGGCCGGCCGAGGTGCTATCGCTTGCGCCCATGCGGCAAGCCATTTTTCAGGTTCTATGCCGAATTGAATGACTTCCTTCCGCCAGAGAGGAAAAGAAGATGCGAAAACCTGTTCAGGCCCACGATGGATTCCCGCTCTCGCTAAGGTCTTTT
>CAZDYZ010001126.1:0-1914 GCA_964509525.1 uncultured Acidobacteriaceae bacterium | reverse complement strand
TGTACCCAACTGACGAGCCAACGAAAGCACATCAACCTGGCCCCCTTGCTTTCGCAGCTCATCGGCCATGTTCAGCAGGACCAGGGTTGGCATCCCGAGAGCAATCACCCGCGCGGCTAATACAAGATGGCTGTGCAAATTGGTGGAGCTTAACACCAGGATGATGGCGTCTGGTCGCGGTGTGTCCGGCATCTGCCCGGTCAAGACATCGACCGCAACTTTCTCGTCTTCGGACTTGGGAATGAGACTGTAAACGCCCGGCAGATCTATGAGCGCAATTTCCTGTCCTTCGGAGTTGCGCACGTAGCCGGTGTGATGTTCGACGGTGACGCCGGGAAAATTGCCGACCTTTTGACGCAGGCGGGTGAGCCGGTTAAAAAGCGTAGTTTTGCCTGAATTAGGAGGGCCGACGACAGCGACAGTGCGATACGCTGTGCCCGGCGCTTCGTCGGTGGTTCGCGCCAACACATGGCAGCTCATCGATGGGCTCCCATGCGTCAGTCTCCAAAGGCTGGTGCGCCGAGCAGCTCCACATGGATGTGACGAGAGACATCTCGGCGCATTGCAATTTCGACGCCCTCAACCCGGTAGACCCGTGGATCACCGCCAGGTCCACTGCGCGCGACGGTAACTTCCAGACCGGGCACGAAACCAAGGTTCATCAGATGGTCCGCCACCGGCGGAGACAGTTGCAGTTCGGAGAGGATAGCGCTTTCCCCAACCTTTAGGTCGGCCAGCGCGCCCGCTTGGCGAGTATGACCTTTCTTGGGACGACCGAATATGAAGTTGAAAATCATTTTCAATTCCAAGTTTATTCTAACGCTTTCCCCGCTGCTGGCAACGACCAAAGTCACAGCCCGTTGTGACATGCAAACATAGGGGAAACCCCTAGACAAGGTCATCTTGAATTGTGTTTGGCCAGCCTCATCGCCGTGCTCTCGCCAGCTCGCATGTTTGCCGCCCAGGCCCTGCTCGACCTCAGGGCGAAGGAATGGCGAAACGCAACGTAATCTGAGGCTGGAAGGGGCGCGACGTCCCGGTCAGTCCCAGCTGCGTGATTGTGATCTTGCGGTGCTTCGCTGAGCGGTTCTAGTGTAAAAGGTACCCCTACGAATAACGCCTTTCCGAATCTCCCGTTCCAAAGAAAAAGGGGAGCGATGGCCATGACCTACGCCGAAACCGAGATCTGTCAGCTTGGGGACCAACTGTTGTGGTCGTTCTCGATGACTACATTGCTTCCGCGGTGTAAGCAACAAAAACAGGGCAAAGCTTCCTACGATAACCGGAACTAATACCTTCCATAAATAGTTTGAATTTCTAATTCGCGACAAAAACGGATATTCAATTTTCTAGGACGAGAGGCACACGGGCAGGCGAAAAACCGCTCCACGCGCAACTGCTAACCACTGTGTTTTTTCCCCAGGGGATGGGTTTGCGTGTCTGACAATGCGCTTCAGGGAAGTCGTAGTTCGATCGTTATCAGCTCTGCTAACGGGAGTACTTTATGCCGTCAACTTGGAAATTCTTGCTATTCCTCTTCTTGCTTCTGATGGCAGGTTCACTGGCGGCGCAATCTACTCAGGCTGCCCTTGATCCAGCAGCCCAAATTGCCCAATTGCAGCAGCAGATCGCCGATGCCAAGGGCTCGGCGGATAACGCCTGGATGCTGGCGAGCGCGGCGCTGGTGCTGATGATGACTGGCCCTGGCCTGGCGTTGTTTTACGCCGGCCTAGTGCGTAAGAAGAATGTGCTGGCCACGATGATGCAAAGCTTCGCAATGATGGCGCTGATTACCGTACTCTGGGGCGTTGTGCTGTACAGCCTTTGTTTCGGACCGGGGAGCAGCTTCATCGGTGGCGCCAGCCACAGCTTTCTGCGCGGTGTGGGTGCACAGCCCGACCCCGATTACGCCGC
>CAZDYZ010001125.1:0-2816 GCA_964509525.1 uncultured Acidobacteriaceae bacterium | reverse complement strand
CCACACCTTGGCTGCCATCACGGCTCAAGACGCACGAGCGTTCTTCCGCCACTGCGGATACGGGATACAGGGACTATGAAAATGCTTTAGCAGCGCACGGGCGGGAACCGTAAAGACTGCTAATGATCTGCTGGTGTTGTGAGATTGTTGTGGAAGAAAACCTCCAGCAAAATTACGCTGTCGCAACACTGCCCCAGCCCTTCGGCAACAGGCTGATTGACCGCACGCGGGTTCTCCAGCCAAGTTGTCACGCGGAGGCCATCGCACACTGCCGGCTCATCGTCCGTTCACTGTCCGAGCTACACCCTCATCCCAGCTGGGTAAAGCACAATTTTAGCTTGTCGGTGTCTCAGCTCTCCGCGATTGCTGCCAGGTGGGATGATTCGCAGCTCGATCCAGTTTCAATAGCCGGAGATGCAACGATCCTGAAGAGCCACGAGATATGCGAACTTGCTCGTCGAAGGGGGCTCGAGAAAGTGCCCTGCCTGGAATACGACCTGAGCGAAGCTGAGGCTCTTTTGTGGATTATCCAGCGCTCACACGGGGATCAGGAGCTAAATCTCTACCAGCGCATAATCCTGGCATTGGATTACGAGCCCGCCTTTCGAGAGCGGGCACGGGAGAATCAGCGATCAGGCGGACAGTTCAAAGGTTTGACAAGTTTGTCAGAAGCTCACGCGATGAACCGCCGGCGGGAGATCGCGAGATTGGCCGGAGCGTCTGAGGGCACGGTTGCCAAAGTCAAAAAGCTCCTTCAAGCGGGGCGCCCAGAGGTTTTGGAGGCGCTCCGTGCGGGAGAGATCAGCATTGATTGTGCTTTTGGCTGGCTGCAGAAACCGGAAGAACAGCTCGACCAATTCAGGCTTCACCGGACTCTAAAGGGAATCACGAGAAAGATCGATTCGCTCATCCGTCGGAATGTCATTGCAGATTCGGCAGGGACAGGACAATTAGATATTCGGCGACTCGGCCGTGCGTTGGCGGCTATGGATACACAGGGAAAAAGCTCGGTCCTTATCGGTGAGTTGCGAGCAGCCGGTAAGGTGATCTTGCTTTCTAACGAGCTCTTGCGAGCCTTAGAAATCCAGGGGGAACTATATAGCCATGAAGCACACTGAGGACTCATTAAAGAAGATTTTCGAACTGAAACGGGATGAATGGGATCACGCAGGCGAACGGTCGGCCGTTCGCGAGAATTACCGCAAGGTTTGTGACTGCCGAACGCCAGCAATGGGAGGTGACGTCTATGCATCCGCAGAAGGAGAGAAGGTTTTTTATCACACTTGCAAATCGAAATGTTGCCCGAGCTGCGGAAACCGTGGAACGCTGGATTGGCTCTATCAGCAAGATGCCGCACTACCGGATATGCCTTTTGTTGGCATCGTCCTCACCTTGCCGAAACCCTTCTGGCGAGTCTTCGAAGCCCATCGGCGCCTAGAGCACGATCTGCCTGCGCTCGGCGCCGCGGTCCTCCAGCAGTGGGCCTGGGACGTTCACCAAGTACGCTTACACCATAATCGTCATACAACACACCTTCGGCGGACGTCTCAACCATTTTCCTCACCTTCACATGATGGTTTCTGCAGGCGGGTTGAAGCCCGCCGATGCTGGTTGGATCAACCGACTGGAGTTCAATCGCAAACAGATCATGAACCTGTGGCGGTTCGCCGTCACCTCATATCTCTGGAAAGCAAATCGAGAAAGGCTACTAGGAAAATCCTTCCAGCCGGAGGGTCTCGACGAGTTCATCCACCAGGAGGTACAGCGGGACTATTGGCACGTCTACATCACACGACAAATGGCCAAGAAGCACTTTCTGGGCTACGCCGGTCGATACATTCGGCGCCTTCCCATTGCCCAGAACCGGATCCTCAAAGTTACTGAGGATGAAGTGATTTACCTAGCTAAGCTAAGAACACTAGACAAAGAGCTTATGAAGAGGCGCGTTGCACGCCAACCGAGTTCGTAACCTTGCTCTCGACACACATTCTCGACCGATACCGACACTCCATGCGTTATTTCGGCCTGTTAGCGCCGCGCACAAAGAGGTTGACTTCGGGAGCTGTGTTTGCTCTTCTCGGTCAGCGCCCACGCCCCAAACCGCGACGCCACCCATGGCGTAATTCACTGAAACAGCACTTTGGGGTTGATCCACTGATCGACAAAGCGGGTGATTCCATGCATTGGGTAGGACGACGACAACCTGTGTCCGCCAACGACCCTTCGACCGCGGATCGATAAGCCTTCCACCGGCCGCGCATCTCAGATCCACCGGTTCGCAACCTTTCCCTCAGACCATCGGCTGCGCGGGTACGGCGCGCTGTCAGAACCACTCGCCCTTCAGGTGGGCCCACAGAAAACCGATCTCCTCCCAAGGTGCTGCCTGAGTTTTTGATTTTCCTAGAGATGGACAGGGGCCGGGGAGATGCTCGGGTTGGGTCCTCGGGTACACGAAGCCCCATATCCCCGCCACAGAAATACCAGTGTAGTACGAGTCCAGGGGCCATGGCTCGGGGACACTATACTGGCCTGCCGCAGTAGCCACTTTTCCAGCACTTTCGCGCCCGTCACTGTAAGGGATAACGTCGAGCGCTGTCCATGATGGAAGAGTCTCTCGGGCTTTGCGACACGCTGGCAGTGCTTAGGGAATGCTCCGGGGAATGTCAGCGGCGGGCGTTACATGCAATATCTCAATATGTCAGAAGATCTGAAGGCAGCTTCTGCTGCGCACGCTGGGAAGGACAGCGCTCCTTGGAGTCAAGCCTTGGATTCCTGCGCTTTGCGATGTCAAATGACAACACCACGGCGGTATTGCG
>CAZDYZ010001124.1:0-4753 GCA_964509525.1 uncultured Acidobacteriaceae bacterium | reverse complement strand
AACGGAACCTGGAATTTCTCCAGTGTCGGCGGGAATGCGGCTCAATCAGCGCAGCCGGCGAAGCAGTCTTCCAAACCTGCACCATCACCGCAGCCATCGAGCCCGACATCGGGTGGGGCGCTGTCTGTAGACAAGTTGAAGATTTCCGACGGGCGCCTACTCGTGGGAGACGCCAATTCGACCCAGAAGCCTCACGTTTACGACAAAGTTTCACTTGAGGTCAGCGGTTTTTCACCCACGTCACAGTTTCCGTTTACGCTCACGGCGGCGTTGCCAGGCGGCGGCGATTTGAGCCTGACGGGCAAGTGCGGACCGATCAGTGCCGGCAATGCAGCAGAAACGCCATTCGAGGCCACTATCAAAGTGCGTAAACTCGACCTGGCAGCTTCCGGATTTGTCGAGGCCTCCAGCGGTATCCAGGGACTCGCAGATTTTGACGCCACCATCAACTCCAACGGTCAAATCGCCAAGAGTATTGGCACGGTAAAGGCAGAGAAGCTGAAGCTCGCCGAAAAGGGCTCACCTGCGGGGCGTCCAATAGAGGTCAGATACACCGTCGATCATACTTTGAGAACAGAGGCAGGCACGATAACCCAAGGTGATATCTCAATCGGGAAAGCTTTAGCACATCTGACCGGTGGGTACCAAACTCAAGGAACAGCCACCGTCCTCAACATGAAGTTGACCGCATCCGACATGCCGGTTGATGAAGTTGAAGCCACCCTGCCCGCGATGGGTATCGTGTTGCCGTCGGGTTCGCGACTGAAAGGAGGCACGTTATCGGCCAACCTTGCCATCGCAGGCCCGACCAATGCGCTGGTAATTACCGGTCCCATTCGTCTTTCGAACTCACAGCTGGCGGGCTTTGATTTGGGATCGAAGCTTTCCGCGATCTCGGCTCTTTCAGGTAAGCATACCGGCGGCACAGACACGACGATCGAGAACCTCAGCGCCACCGTGCGCGTTGCTCCAGGAGGAACTGAGGCAAACAATATCAATCTGACGATTCCTTCGCTGGGGGTTGTGACGGGTGCCGGCACGGTGAGTCCGGGCGGTGCGCTCAACTTCAAAATGAACGCCAACCTCAGCGGCGGGGCGGTAACCGGTATTACTCAGATGGCAGGGATTGGCGGCCAAGGCGGAAGCGTTCCCTTCATGATCCAAGGAACAACGTCCGACCCGAGGTTTGTGCCCGACGTGAAAGGCATGGCAGGCAGCGCGATTCAGCAAGCAATCTCCGGAAAACTCGGCGGTACGAAAGGAGGAAATCCGGCGAGTTCCCTGAGCGGACTGTTTGGAAAAAAGAAGCCCTAGACCCCTGTTAATTTAGGCGGGAGTAATTCTGCAGACCTGGCCAGCACACATGTTTTTCAATCCAAACGAACCTGTGCGGCCGATCCTTGTGGGGCAGCGGCTCGGTGAGGAGCTTTGCTGCCAAGTTCTTCCATCAGCCTCTCACCTCGGGGACCTACTCCTCCAGCTTCTTCGCCAGAAGCTCGTTGACCAAGGTTGGATTAGCCTGGCCCCGGGACGCTTTCATCACTTGGCCTACGAAGAAGGCAGCAACGGTCTTCTTGCCTTTGCGGTACTGTTCGAGCTGTTTGGGATTGGCCGCAAGCACCTCGTGGATGATCTTCTCGATTGCCGACGTATCAGTAATCTGCTGTGGCTTCTCTGCTTCGTAGGCTGCGGGAAAGTCTTGATTGCGCTCGAAGGCAAGATCGTAGAGATCCTTCAACATCTTGCCGCTGATAGCGTCGCTCTCAACGAGGTCAGCCGACATCGCCATGCCCTTCGTCGAGATGGGTGAGTGAGCAATTTCCAATCTTTTCTCTTTCAGGCGGCCCAGCAACTCGCTCAGCACAAGATTGGCGACTCGCTTGGGGTTCTTGGCACCTGCCGCGGCCTGTTCGAAGTAGTCAGCCAGCGCAAGTGTGCTGGTCAAGGTTGTCGCGTCGTATTCGGTGACTCCGTACTGTGTCATCATGCGCGCCCGCCGAGCCTCCGGCAACTCAGGAAGCCTCTGGGCCAAATCCTTACGCCACTTCTCATCCACGACCAGCGGCAGCAGGTCAGGCTCCGGAAAGTAGCGGTAATCATGGGCCTGCTCCTTGGAGCGCATGCTATAAGTCTTGCCCTCGGCGGCATCGTAAAGGCGGGTCTCCTGATCGATCACCCCGCCTGAATCAATGATTTGCTTGTGACGCTCAATCTCGTACGCAAGCGCCTGACGGATAAAACGGAAGGAATTGACGTTCTTGATCTCCGTCTTGGTTCCGAACGACGTTTGTCCGAGGGGACGAATACTGATGTTGGCATCGCAACGCAACGAGCCTTCTTCCATATTGCAGTCGCTCACGCCGGTGTAAAGGAGAATCTCCTTCAGCCGGGTCAGATACTCGTAGGCTTCGTCGGGGGTAGAGATGTCTGGCTCTGTAACAATCTCAATAAGCGGCACGCCGGAACGGTTTAGGTCTATGGAGGTCCATTCGTCGCTGTCAGGCTGGCCGTCATGGAGGCTCTTCCCGGCATCTTCTTCCAGGTGCACGCGCGTGATGCGGATGCGCTTGGGCAGCAAGTTTGCTTTTTTGATTTCGATGTAGCCGTGCTCGGCAAGTGGCTTATCGTACTGCGAGATCTGATAGCCCTTTGGTAGGTCAGGATAAAAATAGTTCTTACGCGCAAAGATGGATGTCTCATTGATCTCGCAGTTCAGGGCGGTTGCCGCGAGCACAGCGAACTCGACCGTGCGCCGATTCAGCGCCGGCAACGGTCCAGGCAGGCCGAGACAAACCGGGCATACGTTGGTGTTGGGTGGATCGCCGAACCGTGTCGAGCAGCCGCAGAAGATCTTTGTCTCGGTCAGGAGTTGGACGTGAACTTCCAGTCCAATAACCGCCTCGTATTTGGAGCACGCTGCGACGGGAACTTCCGGCGTGGTGGCCATAGCTGTGATTATAACGTTCGCCAGAATCCCTACTTCAGTCCGGGTGCCGGAGGGAATTTCTTTAACCTGCTGCCCAAGTCAGCTCATTCCTGATAAACCGTGAAACTCAGCGGGTTGAAGCGGGATTAGCATCCGCCGCGTTGGGCGAAATCAGAGGAATCTCGAAGTACATCAGGTCGTTGCCATTGCTGTCGCGCACACCGGTGAGGTAAATGTTTCCGCCTGCGACCGGCTGCTGAACGTTCTCCACATCGAAAAACAGGAAGCCAGACCGGGTGGAGTGAGGCTCGACTGCCTCCGCGGCAAAGTGGGCTCGCACGATTTCGTCATACTGCTGCTGGGCTTTCTTGTTCTTGTTACCGCCAGGCAGCGTAATTGGTCCGACAGTTCGCGGATTACTGTTCCCCTGAATGCGGGCGACACGACGAAAGACGTCCTCCACCTCAAGGGCTTCGAGTTTCGTCCGCCGGGCGGTCACCAACTGGGCACGCATGTCCTTGAGGGTGATCGGCCGGTCGCCATCATTGGTGACGACCAGAAGCACCGGCAGGATTCCCTCCTCGTTGTAGCGGGTTACAAAGATATCGTCCTTCGGGGCTGTGTTATAGACATCTACCGCAACTGTGACTTTTTCCGTGGGATGGACGTCTTTGGATGGGTAAGTGTTGGCGTTGGCCGCTCTTGGGGCGACAAAATCCTTGGAGACCGCGGATGAAAAGGCGACAAGCAAGACGATCAATAACCAGACGCGGCTGCGAAAAGGCATGGTGCGATTATCCCCTTTTCGAGTCGCAATGCTCAACTGTGGTTGGTGCATTGTCGTAGCGCAATTACAATCGCAGCGTGTATTGGCTCTACAGCGCTTTCCTGCTTTTGGTGCTGGTGATCAGCATGCCTTGGTGGTTACTAGCCATGCTGCGCCATGGCAAGTACCGGAGGGGATGGGGTCAACGGTTGGGCAGGGTTCCAGATTGGCTTTCCAAGCAGAGCGCAGCCAACACCATTTGGGTTCACGCGGTCTCGGTAGGCGAAGTGGTTGCAGTTTCGCGACTGGTTGAGGAGTTGAAAGCGCAGTTGCCCGGTTGGCGCATTGTTGTGTCCACGACTACGGACAGCGGGCAGAAAGTGGCATGTGAGCGCTTCGGTGAGAGCAACGTTTTCTATTTCCCGCTTGATTTGCCGGTCGCAGTCCGCGCGTATTTCAGGGTGCTGCGCCCAAAGCTGCTGCTTCTTGTGGAGAGTGAGTTCTGGCCGAACTTACTGCGTTGGGCACGGCTCTCCACGGTATCTGTTGCCGTGGTGAACGCGCGAGTATCTGACCGCTCACTGCCCGGCTATCTGCGATTTCCCTGGTTGCTGCGACGCGTGATGCAGGACATACGACTCTTCCTGGCACAAAGCGAGGAAGACGCGCGCCGGCTGGTACAGATAGGAGCGGCTCCGGAATGCGTTCAGGTCAGCGGCAATCTGAAATTCGATGTGCATCCTCCGGCCAGCCCCCTGTTCATGGCACGGTTCATTGCTGGGCTGAAGCGGGAGAGGATCGGTCCGATGCTGGTCGCAGGCAGCACACTTGAAGGCGAAGAAAGAATGCTGGCAGACACCTTTCAGCAAGTGGTATTGCAATATCCGAACGCGCTGCTGGTCTTGGCGCCACGACATCCAGAGCGCTTTGAACCCGTAGCTTCCCTGCTGTCGTCGTTGGGGGTTCATTTCTTGCGGCGCTCGCAGTGGGACGGGCAAGAGCCGATTGCTGGACAGATCTTCATCCTCGACTCGATTGGTGAATTGGCTGGCCTTTACGAG
>CAZDYZ010001123.1:0-3319 GCA_964509525.1 uncultured Acidobacteriaceae bacterium | reverse complement strand
ACCTGCCTCAAGATCAACCGCAACGGCGCCCCCAACCTGATGATCTACAAGCCCTCCATCAAGTACATGTACAAGGAAGGCGAGAACGGGAAGAAGTAGGGGTGCGCAACCTGCTCCAATCAGTCCTGAGCAGGCATCCGGTAGAAATCCACAAAACGAACACGTTTTGCTAACAAATTCACATCCCTGTCTCTGCTAATTTCTTTGCTAAACTGCGCTGCCAGTGCGCGGGACCAAGGAGGCCGTAGATGGCTGGTGTCTTTGTTGTCCCTGTGTATGTGGAAGTCCCTAGTGGATTTGAGCGCGCTGTCGCCACATTGGAGTCCCACTTGCGTCGGGCTGGGTATGCCTTTTACACTGGCGATCCCTTGCCGGTAACATTGGAGGAGACAAGGAGAGCCACGGCTGCGAGAGACGCGTTGAAGGCAGATAGTGGCTAGATCGGAACGCGATTACCTGCTGGAGTTATGGGACAAGAACATTTGCCCAAACTGCGGCAAACAGATTCCTGAGCATAGTCGCGTTGGCAGCGGCAAGAAAGCCGATGGCGGATTCTGTCGCCTTGATTGTTATGCAACGTATTATCAGATGGAGTTGCTCGGCAGGGCCGGTCGGGCTGTAGCTTTATCCGAGCGGCACCGAGCCTTGTAGATTGTAAGGATGAATCGTGGATAACGTAGAGCGGGCGTTATTTCCAGAGATATACGACGATCAGGGTGGCAACGGTGTTCTGCCTTGGCAGCAGATCAGGCGCATGGTCGCGACCGGTAGGATAAGCGCGACTCCGGACGTATCAGAGTCACAGATTCAGCCCGCGAGTATCGATCTGCGACTAGGACAGAAGGCCTTTCGTGTTCGCGCAAGTTTCCTGCGCGGTCGTTCCGCTACATTTCTCACTAGAGTGCACGAACTCCTAGAGAGCACGATAGACCTGACACGGCCATCACCGGACGTACTGGAACCCGGCGCGGTGTACATAATCCCACTCTTGGAGAGACTAAACCTGCCGAGCAACGTCCAGGGAATTGCCAACCCCAAGAGCACGACTGGGCGCCTCGACATCTTCACTAGACTGATCACAGAATGCGGCGACGAGTTCGACCGCGTGCCGAAAGGGTACTCTGGAGAGCTCTATGTGGAGGTCTCCTCAAGAACATTCCCAGTTCGTATCAAAGCCGGCATGAAGCTAAACCAGCTGCGGTTTGTCCGCGGCCATTCCGGCCAACTCAGCCATGGTAGCTTAAGGGAACTGGCGAAGAAGGAAAGACTTGTCTACGACGCTGAAGGCAGCCCGGGGAAAAATCACATTGGGGACGGCGTGGAAATCACCGTGGACCTAGAGGGCGAAAGCCCGTCAAGCATAGTTGCGTACAGGGCCAAAGCCAACAAAAACGCGCCGCTCGCCATAGAGCTCGATAAAATCAGTTACTACAACCCTGCGGAATTCTGGGAAGCCATACCGCGACCGCAGAACGGGCACATCATCCTCAGGACGGACGGGTTCTACCTGCTGGCATCGAAGAGGAAAGTGCGCGTTCCCTTAGATCACGCGGCGGAGATGATCGCGCACGATCCCAGCATGGGAGAATTTCGCGTTCACTATGCCGGCTTCTTCGATCCGGGCTTTGGGTACGGTGTGTCGGGCGAAATCGGCGGCACTAAAGCGGTGCTTGAGGTAAGGGCGTATGAGGTGGACATCCTTCTGGAGGATGATGCGCTCGTGGGCAGTTTGCAGTACTACCCAATGGCAGCGGCGCCAGATCGGGTTTACGGGGTTTCCATAGGGTCTTCTTATCAGCAGCAAGGGCTTGCTCTGAGCAAGCAGTTTAGGCCATCGGAAGTGCAGCCTAGCCATCCTTCGCGCAGGGCCTCAAGCCTAGTCACGGCGTGACCAATCGCAGTGTGCCGGCGTAACGCTCGTGTGCGTGCGCAGAACTCGAGTCACCGCTGTTCGGACTGGACGGCGGGCCGGTCATGGGCAGGCGGTGCGTGCGGGTGACTGTACATCCAGCTGTGTACAGCCAGTTCGCCGACAACGATAAGAAGTCCCACGATGGCCGTCACGGCCGAGAAGAAGGCCAGCATTCCGGGACGCGCCTCTATCCGATCCCACAGCCGAATGAAGAGTCCCACGCCGGCTCGCCCCTCAATCTTCTTCCCCGAGCCGGTGAACGGTTTAACCCCAGGTCGAACGTCGTGAACAACTAGCGCGCAGAATCGTTCCCCCTGTCTTAGTGTGATTACTTTCTTTCCCAGGTTGAAGACCGTTACCACGAGGTGATCGTGATACCCCGGATCCACTTTGGACAGGGTATTGGAAACACCGTCTTGGAGAAGGCTTACTCTGGGTACGATGTAGCCGAACATCCTTTGCGGCAGCCATACCTCCTCCTCTGTTTCCACCAAGATGGCGGTGTTCGGCAGGAGCGTGATCTCGCCGTTCTCTGGTAGCGACCAACGTTCCTGCTCTCGATGGTTCTTGTACGCGCGGCCTATTCGGAGGTCATAGCTAGCGTTGCACTCCTCCCCTTGCAGTTGCTGCCTGTCAAGGTTAAGAATCAGCATTGCGTCTCCGTCATACCTGAACTGGTCTTCCCTGGTGACCACGGTAGGAGCGGACCCGTCGAGCACGAAGGGAATCACTGGCATTGGCTCACCTCAAGATGACAGTCCCGAGAATTTGCGGCATGGCATTATAGTTGACCGCACGGCTGATGCAATGCAGGCAATCAGAATGTTACGTTTACAGAACATGGCACAGCTGCTTCCCGTTGACAATCTCTCTTATCTCCCTTAGCATCAATGACTTGA
This sequence comes from uncultured Acidobacteriaceae bacterium, assembly GCA_964509525.1. Taxonomy (GTDB): domain Bacteria; phylum Acidobacteriota; class Terriglobia; order Terriglobales; family Acidobacteriaceae; genus Bog-257. The sequence continues at coordinate 508 of CAZDYZ010001123.1, read as the reverse complement.
TGCACCGTTAACGCATCACTGCCGGGAGCTGCCTGTGATCAAGCTGGACATCATCAATGAAGTGGTCAACAAGACCGGAATCACCAAGACCAAAGCCGAGTTGGCCGTGGAAACCGTGTTCGAAAGCATGAAGCGGTCGCTGGCTAAGGGCGATCGCATTGAGCTGCGCGGATTCGGCGTGTTCAACGTCAGACCGCGTAAGACCGGCATCGGGCGCAACCCGCGCACCGGCGCCGAAGTCTCCATTCCGCCCGGCAAAGCTGTGCGTTTTAAACCCGGCAAGGAGTTGCAGTCCATCGACTAGCCCGCGCCCGCTACAATGGAGATGCGGACCTACAGGCCCGCATTGTCCTGACCACGGAATCTTGATGTCTGAAATTATCCCTCCAACTTCTTCTTCGACCGCCGAGTATTACCGTCCCGTAGAGATCGTGTACGTTCCGCGGCCCAAACAACGATATTGGCTGCATGCTCTGTTGTTGCTGGCAACGATCTTCACCACGCTGGT
>CAZDYZ010001122.1:0-2101 GCA_964509525.1 uncultured Acidobacteriaceae bacterium | reverse complement strand
TGAGCGCGACCCTGATCGAGCCGCGCATCGAACGGCTGCTCCTAAAGTACGACGTGAAGTTGCCAGAGCTGTTTCATGGGGAGTGCCAACTGCGCGATTGTCTGGCGGCCCGATCGTTGCCCTCCGAGCTCAGGGAAGATTTCGAGAACTCACGGCGAGCGGTCCAGGTCGCCATGGCGCGTGTCCACGATTCCCTGGAGAAACTTGACCCTACACTGGTGGAAGCCGCCACTCGCGCAGCCAGCAAGATGCGGTATCAGGTGGACCGTCTGGAGAAGAGGGCGGCGCAGGCCGAGCTGCGGCGGACCGAGATTCTGGCGCGACATGCGGCGCAGATCGAAAACGCACTTTACCCGAACAAATCTTTGCAGGAGCGCGAGATTGCCGCGCTGCACTTCTACGCTAACCACGGTCCTGACCTGATCAACCGGCTCATCGAGCTCGCGCAGACGCAGTGCCTCGAACACAAAGTGTTGCGGCTGGCGTCATGAGGCCCTCCGGTTGTGAGCCGGCTGCTAGGGTCGAGGTGGCCTCCAGCCTGTCTTCAGGATTGGAAGCAGACTACCGGGTCATCTGCCAACGTGCCATGATCGCATCCGTGAAAGATCATGCCGCGGCGCCAGACTCAGAGCCTTAAGAGGAATCAAGTGCAGGCCGTGCCCGCGACCTTTTGCGCTTGAGGAATATGTAAGACAGCCACAGTCGATGAGAATTCAGGTGAAGTCATTGGGCGGGTATAAGTCGTTGAGGGTTTGAGGCTGATCAGGCACCGCCCCTGCCAAAAGGGTGTAAGCTCGTTAGTCTCCCGTCGACTTCCGTGACGGAGCAGCGATAGTGCTTAATAACATCCTCATCATCGTCAGCTGTATTTGCGGGGCGCTGCTCTTCCTGTTTCTGGTGACACGCGCCTCCCGGGGGCCGACGCGCAAGGAATCCAATGACTTTACCGGTGCTGTGGTTGCCGTCATCGGAACCACGTACGCGGTGATCCTCGCCTTCACACTTTCGGGCGTCTGGAACTCGTTTCAACAGGCTGAGGTTAACGAAGAGCAGGAAGCCAACGCCTTGGTGAACGTCTTTCGGGTCGCTGGCCAGTTACAGGATCCAAATGCAAAACCGATCCAGGATCTGTGCCAGCGCTATGCGGAATTTGCGCTGAACCGCGAGTGGCCTGCAATGGAACACGAGCAGATGCTGCCTGAAGGAGGACAGATCATCAACCAGCTCTGGACGCTGGTGGGACAGAGTCAAGCGCATGCGCAACCGGACGCGATTGCGGCATACCAGGTCATGGAGGAGCTGCGAGGATTAACGCAATACCGTCGCATCCGCGCTCTCCAGTGTCGTGAAGCCCTCCCTGGCATTCTATGGGCCGTGCTATTGGCCGGAGGTATCATCACGGTGGCGTCAGCCTGCTTTTTCGGTGTTCCGAATTTTCGCTTTCACGTATTGCAGGTCCTGGTGCTGACTTTCCTCATTTCTCTGGTGCTGGTCGCAATCGCGGACATCGACCGTCCGTACCAGGGCGTAGTGAAGGTGGAGCCGCAGGGCTTTCGCTTTGCGCTCCGGACCTTGTACGGCGCTACTAACCCATAAGAGGTGGTGTCATGTCACCTCACTGCTATGTGCATCATTGAGAGGACTCTTTCTCCCGGCCCGACGGCACTTGATTGCCCTGTGGTAGAGCACAAAGGACAAGCGGCGCGAGTACGCCGCTCCTGGATGAAGCTGAGTCAGCTTTCCAGGGTCGCCACCTCGATTAGCGGCTCTTCGGCTGGAATCTTTCCGTTTAACGTCTTGATGCCGTATTCGTAGCCCTTGTCGAAAGCCTTGAGATTCAGGTCACGATAGGCCTGCGGCACCGAATCACCAACCGCGTTCCGTAGCGCCTGGGGATCGACGACCTGGGTGATAGCTCCGAAAAAGCCGACCATCACGATGTTCAACACCATTTTCTTGCCAAGCTCTTCAGCAAACCTGGTTGCTGGGATACTGTACACACGCACCCCGGCCGGCAACTTAGCAATGCGTACCATATCCTCTTCTATGATCAATATGCCCTGGTCTTTGAGTTGAGGGGCGAAGAGCCCGTACGCCTCCT
>CAZDYZ010001121.1:0-1976 GCA_964509525.1 uncultured Acidobacteriaceae bacterium | reverse complement strand
AAGCCAGCTCAGAACGTCGACGGCGAGAACAGCAATGCCCGTGCCGGCGGCAACCCCTGCGAGCGCTTTCTTGGCTCCGGGTTCGCCATGCGCGAAGCCGTAGCCTCCAATCACAATGGCGATCAGACTGGCAACCTTGGCGATGGTGCCCGTGAAGAGGGTTTGCAGCGCGTTGAAGCCGGTATCAAAGGGACTCCCTTGCGCGAAGGCGGCGAGGGAGGCGACCAGCAGGAAACCACAAGCGAGCAACCCCGATCGAACCGACCGCCAAGACATCTTCGATTGCGGGATGAGAAAAATCTTCCGGGAAACCAAATTGGGCATCGCAACCTCCAACTTATGACCTTTCGGAATGCTTGCTTCCGGTCACCGTAAAGCCCAACCGGAACGCAAGTCCAAGACTTAGTTCGGGGGGATCAATGCGCCTTGGCTATGGTTTGGAGTCGGAAAGAATATTTGTGGAAATTATGAACAACCTGAAGCACGGAAGGCGCGGTAGGGACGAGCAAAAAGTTCGATTCGGAACTTGGGGTGTTCGCGTTTTGATTCGGCAAGCGATCAGATGCTGGGCGAGATCTCCTTCGACTTCCATCTCACAAGGGTGATTCCTGAAGCGATCACGGACGATCGCGCTGCCGAATAAGCAAAGACTCGATGCCGTGCTTGGCAGGGCATTGACACCGATGTGCGCGGGACTGAAAAAGGCGGAAGGCATAGTACCTTCCGCCTTCGAATGGAGGCTGGATTTGAGCTACGCTACGGTCTTGTCTGGCGTGGCTTTTCGTTGCTTCTTCTTCTGTTTGGCCGCGAACTCCTGGGCCACTGTCTTCTGCATCTTGTCCGGGTCGATCCGGTAGCGACGGGCTGCGTTCAGTAACACGTCATCGTCGTTACCGCTGCCATTCCGGTATGCTGATTCAAGCAAGCTGATTTCGAGCAACAACCGGGACAAAGCACTCTCGTCGTAGCGCGAGATGTGCTTCTGCAAAAGCTCCACAGAAGCGGCGCTGGATTTGTCAGCGTCCACTTTGTGGCGTTTCGCCAGCAGTGGAAGTCGGTTATACGGCACCGTGCCAAGAATGTGCTGCGCAACCGCTAGCAGGTCGGCCTTCTTCATCGGAACCGAAACCCGCTCCAAGATGGCGGCGAGTATACGGTGCCGTGCGGTGATTGCGATTTTCTCTTTTTCGATGCGCTTCCGCTCTTGCGCTCGGTCGCGCTGCAATTGTTGCGGTGAGGGTCGGTCGCCGTGGTGGACGCGGCACTTGGGATCGGCGCATACCTTGACAATGTGCCCGCGATTTCCGCCGTCCATCACAATAGCTTCCGTCATCGTTTCGCAAGGTTTCTGAGCAGCAGGTTGCTTTGCCGCGTTTCCGTTTGCCTTGGCTTTCTTGATCTGCAACTCCACGTAACCATTGCGCCCTATCGGTGCGCCTTCGCGCGTGTTCCATGCCGAGGAAATCTGCACAAGCTCCGGCTTCTTCTCCATCGTTTTTGCGATGTGAGCGTCCACCTTGGCGCGAAAGCACTGGGGATCGGTGCAGGAATCCCTGCGGACATCGGCAAACAAGAGTTTGTTGAATCCGGTTCGCTTCGGACAGTTGACGCACGACCCTGCTGCGGGAACAAGCGCCCCATCCTGTTTGTCAAACGGGACGGATGCCAGTTGCAGGAGAATATTCGATTCAATCCACGCCGCGAGTTCGCGGGTGGGAATGAGCACTTGGGAATTGCCCTCACTCGTCCACATGCCACGGAAAGCGGCGGCGAAGGCTTCTTGCTGCTGCGAGGCTTGGAGTTTGGCGATCAGCAAGGCGTGGCCGATGGTGATTTCGTCTTTCAGGAACGCTTCGGCCACGGGTGGGATGAGATCGGCCAATTTCAGCCGACCATAGATGTATGCCTCACTCTTGCCTGCGCGGGCGGCGATGTGGGAGATACTATAGGGTTCTCCAAGTTCCAATAGTGACTTG
>CAZDYZ010001120.1:0-6643 GCA_964509525.1 uncultured Acidobacteriaceae bacterium | reverse complement strand
TCGCGGCTCGGGCGAGTCCTTCTCCAAAGCAAGATGCAAACGGCGCGGTCGAATGGCCCCCAACCCGTCTCCTCAGGAAGATTAGCCTGAGTTAGCACCGAAAGCACAAGGGGACGGCTCGGAATATTGATACCCCTGGTGCCCGAGGAAGCCCGGTGGACGATACGACGGCTTGAATTTTGGCGATCGACAGTTGAAAATAGCGGCTATCGTTATTTTCGTTTATCATCATTTTTGAAAATAACGATCGTGGCTATTTTCGAGCGTGAAAATCATTCATGGCCAAGGCCGTTGAGATTCCGGGCAAAAGCGTACCCCAAGGGAGCTACTCAGCATTTGTGCCGGCCCCGTTGCCTCCCGCACTCGATTGGACTGCGAACCTCATTGGGGCGCTGTCGGATGCGGACCGTCTTATCGGAAGGCTCGCGGGAGAGGGCGGACGCCTGCCCAATCCCCACATCTTGATTCGCCCGTTCGTCCGGCGTGAGGCTGTCCTGTCGAGCAAGATCGAAGGAACTCAGGCCACGCTCGGCGAGCTCCTGGCGGCTGAGGCAGGGGCGGTCGTAGATCGGAGCCCCGAAGACCTCCGCGAGGTGGGCAATTACGTCGTCGCTCTTGAACACGGCATTGCGCGTCTCAAGAAACTCCCTCTTTGCGCGAGGCTCACGCGCGAACTGCACGAAAAACTTATGTCAGGTGTCAGAGGACACCACGCCGTTCCGGGGAGGTTCCGAACGGTCCAAAACTGGATCGGAAAACCCGGCAGCACTGTGGCCACGGCATCATACATTCCACCTCCTCCTGGAGAAGTCGAACCGTGCCTTGCAGCGTGGGAGAAGTTTCTGCACGAGTCAAAGCTGCCGCCCTTGATCACCATCGGCCTGGCCCATTATCAGTTCGAGGCCATTCATCCGTTTCTCGACGGGAACGGCCGAGTCGGGCGTCTCCTGATCACTCTGTTCTTGATCGAGCGCCAGATCCTCCCGACGCCTCTACTCTATTTGTCGGCGTTTTTTGAAGCGTCGCGACGAGATTACTACGACGGTTTGCGCGGCGTTAGCGAACGCGGGGCCTGGAATGACTGGCTGGAATATTTCCTGCTCGGGATTGCACGGATGTCCGAGGACGCGCTGAGCCGAGCCACGCGGATAAACCAACTGCTGGCTCGATGGCAGCGAAAGGTGGCAGGCGACTCAACGAACAATCCTCTGCGTGTGGTCGAACTGCTGGGTGCAAATCCGTTTATCACGACAAGGGGCGCTGCACAGACATTGGGAATCGCGTTCACTACAGCCCAGCGCACGATCGAGCGCCTTGAGCGCGCCGACATTCTCAAACAAGTGGGCGAAGCGAAGCGTGGTCGAGTGTACTGCGCTAATGCGCTGCTTGATATCCTCGAAGAATCGGCACGACTGAGTCCTCGCTAGACGATCGGCATCGCACAAGACGAAGGAGTGGTGTCCATCAACAGAAGTCCAATCAGGCAACTCGCTGCAGCAAGTTTGACGAAGGTGGGTTCTCGCGATTCAGAGGGCTCCTTATGCGAATTCAGCTTTTTCGCAGGACCCGCACTCGGACCCGCTGAAACACCTGTCTTGCACGCATCTTCAGGTATTTGGCAGTCCCCTGTAGCCTAGTCAAGTTGTTGAAAACATTGAATAAATGTGAGGTGTCAAGGTAGCGCTCCAACCAGCTGAGCTACGCACCTGCGGTTTAGATTCTATCACTTGCACGCCTCCCCTAGCGTACCGAAACGTACCTAATTTACCTCCTTTTCTAAATCGACATTTGGGGAGTGATTGATGGTTTGGGCTCAGCTTCCCGCTTACTTTAGTCGGTGCAGCTGGAACCTATGCCTCGTTGGTGTCGCCGGAGTGGGTGTCTTGATGGCGAACGTAGTTTCTCAGGATCGCGTTTGCGCGGTTGGGTGATCTCCCTTGGGTGTTTTTGGCGTCACTTTACGAAACACAAATTCCTGCAAGATGTTTACCCCTGCCGACGTCCCAATCCCAATAAGGGTATTGTTCACCATCGTACTGAAACCGTGGCGGCTTCCTTCAGGGTAATACAGATTGGAGATGCCGCCAGCCGCCAGGCTGCCCAGAATCCCTGAGTAGTCCAGCTGCCGGTGGCCATTATCGCCCCTTGTCATCACTGACCTCGAAATGGCGTACAGAATGCGCGACTTGGTCGTACCAGTGCCCTTATAAAAATACCGTGGGTCCTGTTTCAGAATCGATGGAAAGATGGCGTTGCTGAGGTACGTGCCGATTAAGAAGTCGCCGTACGCCGCTCCGAAGCGTCGTGCGTAACCCGCCGCGCCTTGTCCGTAGCCTGGGAACGAGTTGTTCGCCTGCTGCCCTCCCGCAATGATCGCGGCGATGACAAACGACGACGGATCGATCACCAGCTTCGACGCTAGCTTGAACTTTTGCTTCGGAGTCATGGGTGCGGCATCAGCAACGTAGCTCGCATAAAAGTTGGGTATCACTGCCAGCAAGCGTTGCTGCTCCTCTTCCTTGATCTGCTCTTCCGCAATCTCCTCCGTCGTCAGCCGCACCTTTACATCCGTGACCAGCGGAGCTAAGTCAAGCGTGATCGCTGGAACCAGGTAGTTCTCGGAGGTGGGCACGGTTCCGGACACCGTCTTCGTCTTGAAGCCCGCAAGTGCAATGCTCAGTTCGAAGGGTCCCGGCGCAACATTGGTAAAGGAAAAGTGGCCATCCTCCGCCGTGGGACTCGCTTGGATCGACGTAGTGCCCTCGCGAATCAGCGTTACTTGGGCCCCCGAAACCGGGGTGCCCGTCACATCCAGCACCGTTCCGCTGATTCCAATTGCCAAGGCACCCCGCGCCAGCCCGCTCGTAGGTGTGTTTGCATCGACTGGTTGTCCCTGCAGCTCACTGGCGGCCGCGACCGAGGTGTGCCTCTCCGCCTGCGCAAGCAGAAGCGAGGAACCCAACAAAAGGCCGAAAATCAGCCCGATGCCGAGTAAAGTGACTCGAAGGAAAGGAGTTGGATTGCTCTGCCACATGCTAGGGCTCATTTGTCCGTATTTCTCCCTACGAAAGCACCACTCGCAAAGGACCGGGGCAGCTCCAGGCGAGTGTAGCGTTGTTCGCCAGACTAGCACAAAGGCGGTCCGCTAAGGCCGGCCAGAGTGGTCCCGTTCGTTTGGTTCTCCTCTGATCCTGGATTTCCCTCAGAAGTGCTTCTCTTTCAACGGCTTACATCACACCGTTAGCCTTTCGATCCAATTGCACGCTCGAAACTGCGCAACCGGTCACCAACTGTTTCCTGTCCAAAGCGTTGATCAGTTCTGGGGTTTCTCTATAACCCTGCCATCTCTTAGATCGATCTCAACGACATCAAATACGGTTCCCAGCTCGGTAATTTGAAGCAGGTCTTGCATACTCCTGGATAGTTTGCCAATCTCAGCTTGCTACCACTATTACATACGGAGGCGTACGCACTGACCAGTTCACCGATGTGAATAGAGGCGACAGGGGCGGCAGAATAGTTTAGGTCAAGTACAGTATTGTTGTGCCCTTTTTTAGCAGACCCATAATCGCTTGTCGCAGCTCAAGATGACTTTGACCCAATCCCCTGTCCAGGTGTACGACAACCACGTCATCATCACACTGAACGTCGACCTCAGTATTAAGACGTGGGTCGATTGCTTGGCCAGTACTCGTGAATGAGAGATGTACGACGCTGCGTTCCAAGAATGTCGCAAGCTCGCCTGACTCATTCATTCGCACTATCTCTTGATAGCCGTTCGGTGTACCCTCAAAAATGATTTTTACCGAACCAACTTCGAGTTTCCTGATTGTTAGATGAGAGTCGACCAGCAGTTCCATGATGTGCTGCGCCAAGGCTTCAACCCGACTCTTTACTCGCCCGTCTAGAGTTCCATCGATAACCAACACCCATTGGGAAGAAGTACGAAGAGCATCACAAATGGTAGGACCTTCCTTCGCTTCCACACCGCGAATCCCGCACACGAGACCATAGAAGACATCGGCGTCCTCCGGAGAGTCCTTAGATTCAACCCACGTGGTGGCCCTTAAGAAGGAAGGAGGGAAGCCGCTATTTTGCGACTCGCGCCCGGCGGTAGCACAGGAATGACGCGAAAAGTTCCGATACGAGCTTCGACCCTTTGTGCAATCGCTGCCCTCATCTCCTCTTGCTGCCAAGGTGCTACCCCGTTTGGTCCAATAATTACTGCGCAGGTAGAACAGTCAGCAAGCGCCTTCTCGATAGCCTCCTGCCAAGGGTCGTCCGCAACCAAGTTCCATTTGTCGAGCCACGGCCGAAACTTGACTTGGGTCAGCTTTCTCGCAAGAGTTTTCGACTGCTTGTTCATCGGCGCTATGGTGAGCAAGAGACACATCAGCTTCTCGGTCGCTCATGTCAGTTCAACCTTTGGAATGCCCCACGCATTCGAACACCGTTCCACACCCGAAGTGACACCTTCCACTTCCTCCGGCGCCGGTTGTCCCGTAAAGGTTGCCGGAGCCATCCGCGGCGAGGGTACCGGTCCGACCAAAGCTGTATTTACAAGATCCCCCGGGACATAATTGCAGCCGGTACGCTTAGCCCTTGGCGGGTGTATGCCGTTGTCCAACGATCTCTAAGTGCTATTTGCCGTGCTTCCCTTGACTGCCGCAATTTAGTAAAACAGCTGGTAGCTCATAACGGATCGAACACATGCCTATTACCAATCCAGAGATTCAGCACAGAATACAGCGCATTGAGCGCAGCCTCGACCAGGTTGGCAGCCTGCTGGTTCCCGTTGAAATCAATGATGGGGTCAAGAAGGCGATCACCCTTTCCACAATCGATCCCGATATGGCCCTCGGCCGTGCTCGCAAGGTCCTCGATTTCATCATCTCCGACCTTTACAAGCGAGAATTCGGGAGGACTCCGGGAACGCAGCCTCTGGAAAATCTCGTCCAACAACTAGCCAAGACCGGAAAAGTTCCAAGGACTATGGTCGCATACGCCAACAGCGTACGCGAATTCGGGAACGTGGGCATTCATGCATCGGGAGAAGCGATCACCCAAGAAGATGTTGTGTCCTCACTCGAGAACCTGATGAGGCTGGTAGCCTGGTACTGCGAACAGGTGCGTCCGACGGGCGAGGAGAAGAGCAGAGCCGAGACCAAACAGAAAAGCCAAGAAAATCGGAATTGGCAGGCCATGAACGATGCAGTGGCACCTGGCCTCATGGACGCTGTCGTCGCTCCTCCTTCACCGCAGGCCGCGCCACAACCGTCGTCAGCCGTGCCCGGACTGCCGCGGGCTGTCCTTCCTTCGCAAAAGCCGTCGCCGCCTAGTATCGTCAAATGGATTGGTGCGGTCGCTTTTGTACTGTGTGTCGCTGCGGGGGCAGGATTATGGTTCTTGCGGCACAACCAAGGAAGTTCGGCATCGCATCAGGTCTTTCTCAAGCACAAGTACGATGGCATCGCGCTAATGCGAAGCGGGGATGCGGACGGGGCGATCAAAGATCTTCGCAGCGCTCTCTCCATGGAACCCAACGACTCCTACACGCATTACAGCTTGGCGGAGGCCCTGGCTCAACAAGGCGACCTCAAGGGAGCGATCACCGAGTATCGCGAGTCCCTGCGGATCAGGCCGCACGAAAGCTACGCGGAGATAGGCCTGGCGAACGCTCTTTTTCGCGCAGGCAACCTCGACGAATCGATTGCAGAGTATCGGGTCATCACGACTGCGAACTACAGTTTTCCTCTCGATCCAAGTGCATCGGCCGAGGTCCACAACAATTACGGGTTAGCGCTGTTGCTGAAGGGCGATGCCGGCGATGCCGCTGCGCAATTTCGCTTAGCAATGAACGCTAAGCCCGGCTGGCAGGAGCCTGAGGACAATCTGAAGAAGGCTCTGCGAAGCCAAGCCAGTTATTAACCTCACAATGTGGCATGAAGGAAATTCGGGCCCCTGACTCGGTTGGTGGGCCACTGGCAGGACAATGGCGGGGTGCGGCCTGACTCCTCTCCACCCTTCCTCCCTAAGCTGCCCAGAAGGGCATGCCAGGTCTGTGAGGGCGGGCCGACTTATGAAACCAGGCGTGGACTAGGTAGGTACGTCGATTTGAATGGCAGAGTCCCACTTTAGACCGCGACGGGTAATTACCTGCCATTCTTGAGCGCTTCGCTGCGCCACGTCATGGCAGCCAGGCCGACCTTCAGCCGCTTGGGAACGGCATTTCGAGAAACGGCGCAGGGCTGGCGATTCAGGAAGTTCTTTGCGCTCCGCGCTCGCCTTGGCAGAATGTGTATGCCGAGTGGCTGATCGGTCGATACGGCGAGAATGCCTGGACCACGTCATCGTCTTTCACGAATCGGGTCTGCGCCGGATCGTGAATTCATACTTCGACTATTACACTTGTTCGCGACTCATCTGTCGTTGGACAAAGACTCGCCGATTCCTCGTGCGGTTCAGCCTGCCGAACTCGGAAGAGTGATTGAGTTGCGAGACGTCGGCGGACTTCTATGAGAAGGTCGTAAAAGTCAAGGCCGACGTGGCGGCCATCCTTATTTATTTTCTCCCGAGATGCATAAACCTCTGGGGGTGACTTGGGGAACTGTCAAGGGCGTCCCCGCAGGGGACGTTTATCTTG
>CAZDYZ010001119.1:0-4084 GCA_964509525.1 uncultured Acidobacteriaceae bacterium | reverse complement strand
CATCATGGGGCAAGCACCCACGAGCCAGAATTGCCCCTTCAGACGAAGTATGCTGGCGGGCCAGGATAAATTGCTGCCTCATATGAGAACTGACAGCAGAATAACCGGCGCAGTGAAGGGGTTGTTTAAGCATGCGGCAAGCAGGCTCATCCCAAGCCGGTTCCACTCATGCCAGGCAATCCTGAAGAGCCGCAGCTGAGGAACCAGTCGCTACCTTAGTGAGACAAGGGTACTGCCAGGGCTGGCGGTTTTCGAAAGCAGCGGTCAGGCGGCCACATCGTTGGACGTTAGTTGAGGTACTTATGTTCATTTACCGCTTGGTCTTCTTTCTCTTCGCTGGTTTGTCGATAGTTCTGCCTGGCATTGCGCAAGATGAAGTCCGTCTTACGGTAAGCGCCACGGGCGGCAACGGCTCCCCGGTCTTGGACCTGAAGCAATCTGACTTCTCGCTGCTGGACGCGGGCAAACCCCGAACTATCGACGGCTTTATCTCGCCGCAGGCGTCGGTCATCGCTCCCCAACTGGGAACCAATGAGTACTCAAACGCTTGCGATGCAAGCCAGTCAGCAACCATTTTCGTTGTGCTCGACACCATCCATACCCGCTTCGCTGAGGAGCGGGATATGCGGGAGATGATCCTGAAGTTCATGGGTCGCGCTGCCCAGGCCAGGCGCGGTGTTGCTCTCGCCATCCTCAGCCCCAAAGGACTTCACCTCTATCACGATTACCGAACCAGTTCGGAGGTTTTGTTGGCAGCGCTGATCAAAGCAGGCTTGGGAGGGATGAAAGGCGGTACCCCTTCTCCCGGCTTGAGTGATACCGAGATTGCAGCAGAGGCTGCACGGCTTACGGCTTTCAGCAAAGGGGATCTCTCTAATGCGATCCCGGCGGGCCAACTTCTGCACTCCAGCCTGGACATGCCGCTCGCGATGTTTCAGGATGTTGGCCAGGCGGTCTATGGCCTGCCCGGGCGCAAAGCTCTGGTCTGGGTGACGAACATAATCCCTTTCGACGTCGATTCAAAGACCTTCCAGTTGCTTTCACCCAAGACGTCGAACTTTGGCGCGCCCGTAGGCGGCGCGCAGACGGGCGGCATCCAGGATGTACTTACCGGCGATCAGCTCAGGCGTCTCATGCCGATCTGGCGCCGCAGTATGCGTACTCTATTCGACGGGGGCGCGGCGTTGTACCCGGTGGAAGCGCAAAGCAGCCTTACCGCGGGCAGCAGTGAATTCACTCAGACAAGGATGAGAATCCTGGCGCAGTTAACCGGTGGAAAGGCCTTTTACGGCGCCAATGATCCCTTTCCCGAGATTCTCCAGACCAGTAACGGGAACATCGCGGGGTACGTGCTGCGGTTTGCGAAGGACGCGAATGCCACCCCCGAATTCCATCGCTTGCAAGTGACGGTCAACAAGGCAGGGTCTACCCTCAATGCCCCTGAGGGATACTTCCCCCTCGAGGGAACGGTGAAGTCTCACGCCCAGGACGATGTGAGCCTGGCATTACAATCGCCACTGGCGTACACCGGGCTGATCTTCAAAATCAGGTTCACGGGCAATGAAGATAGCGCTGGCAAGAAGAAAATCAATATGGTGATTTCGCTGGCTGGGGACGCTGGCGTACTGAACGAAGCGACGCGCACGGTGGATCTCGCTCTTGTTGTATTGGCCAAGGATGCCAGGGACACAACAGTGGGCAAGCTCAACGAAAATGAAGGCGCCCAGGTGCCCCCCGGGGCTGTGGCACAAATTAAGGAACTGGGATTTCAACTGAAGCGCTCCATCGAAGTTCCGGCTGGCGATCTTACGATGCACTTTGTCCTGCGGGACAATCAGAACGGGCGAATGGGAAGTTTGATCGTGCCACTAAGCGTGAAGTAAACCTTACTTACGAAACTCCAGCACAGTGACGTCGGTGAACAGCCGCACTTGCGGCAGTCCGAAGGCAGATTGCAGTCTCGCCGCCAGACTTGGGTCGCGTTGCTCCAGATCGTTGGTCCCAGGCGTGGAACCATAGAGCACGACCCAGACGTGGCGAAATTGCTCCGGGTCGGAAGCAAGTGCTCGCAACAGGTCGCGCTCGTCCTCGCCACTGTCATAGAACGGCGGTGCAAAGACATGAACCGCTGGAGAATTTTGCCGGTTGCGATCGCGATAGTAGTCCAGCATGGTGCGAGTATAGAAAGGAAGAAAGACGACTGCGTCCCCCGACTGCGCTGAGGCAAGGATCACGTTACTGGCGGCGCGCCAGTCTTCACGCGCTTTGTAGTAGTCATTCCTGACCGCCAGTATCGACATCACGCACAACGCACTTACCAGTACAAAGCCGCCGTTCCATTTCCTCAGCGCTGTCATTCCGACCGCGGCCAGCAAGATCACGGCCGGCAGCGAGAAAATCAGATATCGCGACATGAAGATGGGATGAAAGAGAGAGACCAGAGCAGTAATCAGGGCAGGCAAGACCGCCCAGGACACGATCAGCATTCCGCGCCAGAAGACTTCAGAATCGGGGCGTCGCATACGCCCAATCGCAACCAGACCTGCGATCCACAGAATCGAAACCACATACGTCTTGACCCCGCTGCCGCCAAGAAACTGGGCAAGACGCCATATCTCTCGCGGGCTTGCTCGCGGCATCCAAACGAAGTGCAGGTTCTCGGCCGCGGCGCGGAAGACGTAGGTGAGACCAGGAAGCGCGGTCAGCAGTATCAGCAGGCCACAGAAAATCACCCGTCTCCAGTTTGCGGGCTGCTGGCGGAACAATAACGAGCAGGCCTGGGCTACCAGCACCAGGGCGGCAAAGTAGTGACTGTAGAAGGCAAATATGCCGCAGACAGTCCACAGCACCCAGTCTTCGCGCCGCCCTTCCTCCACCGCACGCACAAAAAAATACGAGGACAGCAGTACCAGAAAGATAGTCAACGTATAACTGCGAGCTTCGTGGGAGTAGTACACATGGGTGGGACTGCATGCCAGCAGCGCCGCCGCCGCCAGCGCCGCGCCCTCCGATACCAATCTCCGCGCCACCGTGTACATCAGCGGAACCGAGGCGATTCCAAACAGGGCCGACGGCAGTCGCAGCCACGCCTCGCTTAGGCCACCGTGGACCCAACCTCGCATGAGCAGGAAATATACGGTTTGCAAGTTGGCTTCGCCGTACCACCACACCCATACGAAGTGCCGCCAGGAGGCGCGGGCCAATGCCACGGTGGCGCCTTCGTCGAGCCAAAGGCTTTTGCTGCCAAGATGCGACAGGCGGAGCCAGGCGGCAATGATCGTGAGAAGAACCAGCAACACAACCGTGCTCCTGTTTGTTGTCTGGCGCATTGACACGGGTGCCTGCTCGGTTGCGAGTTGGTCGGCTGCCGGCATACGTACTGAATTTACCAGTTATTCAATAGCAGGGACGGTTGGGGAAACCGCATCTCTGCAAGTCCGGCAGTTGCGGGTCAAGTGGCGGACCTTTAGCGTGCCCGGGCTAGTACCAGCGTGACATCATCGGGCTGTTCGCCCCCTGCGATCCAATCGGCAACGGCGCCGGTTACGATGTCGCAGATGCGGGACAACGGCTGATCGCGATGACGTTGAACCAGCTCGATTAACCGTTCCTCGCCGAACTCGCCGAATTCATTTTCCGGCTCAGTGACGCCATCGCTATAGGCGATAAAGATGTCCCCGGCCTCCATTACAATCTTGCTTTCGTGGTAACTCACGCCGTCGAATAGACCGACCACCGTATCCGATGTTTCCAGCCGTGTGATGCGTTCATTGTTCCTCAGCAACAATGGCGGCAGGTGCCCTGCGTTCGAGTACGTCAGCGTTCGCCGCGCGGCATCGTAACAGCCCAGGAACATCGTTGCGTACTTCTCGGGCGGAGTGCTGCGGTAAAGCTGGTAATTCAGCGTTGCCATCAGCAGCCCGGGAGCAACCCCCGCGTCGCCGTTGCCTTCGCTGCAATAGTAGATAGGGAGGCGGTTGCTTTCGCTGACCTCGGCACCGAGTGCGACCGACGCCGGTGTGCGTTCCGGCTCCAGCGAGTAGGCACGAACGAAGGCGTGTACTGTGGCCATCAGCAGCGCGGC
>CAZDYZ010001118.1:0-4166 GCA_964509525.1 uncultured Acidobacteriaceae bacterium | reverse complement strand
GATGCGGGTGCGCATCCGCTACCGTCGGGATGCGGGCCATGCATCGGGCTGGGCACCGGTTTGCTGGAAGCGGGAGAAGTCGGCATCTCGGCCACCAACCGCAATTTCAAGGGGCGCATGGGCTCGCGCGAGGCCCAGTGCTACCTGGGAAGCCCCGAGGTGGTGGCGGCGTCAGCAGTCGCGGGCTATATCTGCGGACCGGCTGAAGTGGCACCTCACGCTTTGAACAAGCGCTTTGAGCAATTTGACGTGAGTTCCGCTCCAGCCGAAAAGGTCGCGATCCTGTCTGGATTTCCACGTAGCGTACATGGGCGGCTCATCTTCCTGCCACAGGATAATCTGAACACCGACGGCATCTATGGCAAGGACTATACGTATCGTGAGGACATGACACCGGAAATGATGGCGCGTGTGGTTATGGCGAACTATGATCCGCAATTCGCTGAGCGGACACGCGCGGGCGATACTGTGGTCGGTGGATTCAACTTTGGTACCGGTTCCAGCCGCGAGCAGGCGGTCACCGCACTTAAGTACAAGGGTATTTCCTTGGTCATCGCGGGGAGTTTTTCGCAAACCTACCTGCGCAATGCTTTTAACAACGGCTTCCTTTGCATTGAAGCAGCGGGACTGGTAGACCACCTGCGCGCTGGGTTGGCCGCCGCCATCGCGCGCAAAGAACGAACGATCATCCCCGGTGACGAGATCGAAGTGAACTTTGCCACAAGCACCATTCGCTACGCGGGCCAGGAGTTCACGTTCCCTGCGCTGGGCAGTGTGCCGCAATCGCTGGTGATCGCGGGAGGAGTAGAAAACCTCGTAAGCGGGAGACTGGGCCTGCATGCAGGGGCAGCTACGGCTGAGGTTTAGATCCGACTTGTGAGTTAGCTTGCCTTTATATCCTCGGTGGCAGGAGCCTGCTTCTGACATTGTGAACGAAGCACGACTATCGATCGAGATTTGGAGCAGCAGTCATGGCACAACGTACGATCGTAACCATGCCGGGCGACGGCATTGGTAACCAGGTCATGCCCGAGGCAATTCGAGTGCTTCGGGCCGCCGCCTTCGAGGCTGACTACGTACACGCTGAGGTCGGCTGGGGGTGCTGGATGAGGGAGGGCAATGCCCTGCCCGAGCGCACCATCGAGTTGCTCAGCCAACACAAGGTCGGCCTGTTTGGAGCCATCACGTCCAAGCCCAAGAAAGCAGCCGAGGCCGAACTCCCTCTCGCGCTGCGAGGCAAAGGCTATCAGTACTTCAGCCCGATTGTTGCCATGCGACAGATTTTCAGTCTTGACGTCTGTATACGGCCGTGCCTGTCGTTCCCGGGTAATCCCCTGAATTTCATTCGCAAGAACCCGGGCGGCGGCTCGGAGGAACCGAAGGTTGATGTGGTTGTCTTCCGGCAGAACACCGAAGGGTTGTATGCCGGAGTGGAATGGACAAATCCGCCGCAGCAGGTACGCGATGCTCTGTGCCGTCATCCGAAGTTCCAGCCATTCGACAAAGTCTCAGGCGAAGACCTAGCGATCTCGGTGCGTATCATTACGCGTCCGGCAGCACGCCAAATTTGCGAAGCCGCATTCCAGCATGCCCGCACGTTTGGCTACCGGTCAGTAACCCTCTGCGAGAAGCCCAACGTGCTGCGCGAAACTTCGGGCATGATGGAGGAGGTTGCAAAAGAGGTGCAGAAGCGGTACAGCGACATTCCTCTGTGGTCTACCAACATTGACGCGCTAACCATGTGGCTCACCAAGAATCCGGAAGATTACGGCGTGATCGTTGCCAGCAACTTGTTCGGCGACGTCATCAGCGATGCTTTTGCCGGGCTGGTTGGCGGACTCGGTTTTGCGGCCTCGGGCAACATCGGAGGTGAGGTCGCGGTTTTTGAGCCGACGCACGGTTCGGCTCCAAAGTATGCGGAGCTGGATCCGCCGATCGTGAATCCTATCGCGATGATTCTTTCGGCGGCGATGATGCTCGACCATCTCGGCGAGAAGGACACGGCGCGCAGGGTTCGCAGTGCCATCGCCGCGGTAGTGGCAGAAGGTAAAGTGCGAACTTACGACATGATGCGTATTCCCGGAGGAGCGCGATCGCTGGCGCAGGGCGCTGCATCGACCACTCAGATGACAGACGCGATTATTGCCAAGCTGGGTGCAAAGGTGGAGGCCGCCTATGCCGGCAGCAGCCGAAACTAGCCGAATCCGGCGCGGTCAGGCTGGACGCTCGGGTGACGACGTGCGCTCCGACGTGCACGTCAGCTTCGAAGCACGCACAGATGGTGGCCTGGTGGCTGACCTGCGGTCACGCGTGGAGTTGTATTACGGAGAGGCGATTCGCCGGCAGACGCACGACGTTTTACGGAAACTTGGCGTCGAGCATGCCTTTGTCGAGATGGTCGATGAAGGCGCCCTGCCATTCGTCATCGCTGCACGCATTGAGGCAGCGGTACGTCGGGCGAGCCTGGGCGAGGGCAAGTCTGCACTGCCGGAAGCGATCTCTTTGTCAGCGCCGTCAGCGCGCGATAGGTTGCGTCGCTCGCGGTTGTACCTTCCGGGCAACGAGCCCAAGTACTTCATCAACGCCGGGCTGTACCGACCCGACGCCATCATTCTTGACCTCGAAGACTCGGTTCATCACGCAGAAAAGGATGTTGCACGGCTGCTGGTGCGCAATGCGTTACGAGCCGTCGATTTCGGAGCCGCGGAGCGTATGGTCCGCATTAATCAGCTGCCCCTTGGACTGGCAGACCTGGAAGAACTTGTTCCCCAGGCCCCGGACCTCATTCTCATTCCCAAGGTGGAGACCGCTGAGACGGTATCTGACGTTGCGAGAGCTATCGATACCATCACTCAACGCGTCGGCATCAGCCGGCCAATCTGGCTGATGCCCATCCTGGAGTCGGCGCTCGGAATCGAGCACGCGTTTGATATCGCAACGGCGTCGCAAAGGGTTGCCGGAATCACGATCGGGCTGGAGGACTACACAGCCGACCTCGGAGTGGCAAAGACATCAGCAGGAAACGAATCGCTCTACGCGCGCATGCGGGTGGTTAACGCTGCACATGCCGCCCATGTGCAGGCGATCGATTCGGTTTACAGCGATGTCGCCGATGCCGACGGCTTGTTGCGCTGGGGCGAGGCTTCGCGCGCTTTGGGGTTTGAAGGAATGGGCTGTCTACACCCCATCCAGATCGAGACTATTCATCGCGCCTTCGCTCCATCCCCCGCAGAATTGGAGAAGGCATTGCATATCGTCGCCGCCTATGAGGAGGCGCAAGCGCGTGGTCTGGGAGTGGTCAGTCTGGGCTCGAAGATGATTGACGCGCCGGTCGTGCAGCGCGCCTTGGAGCTGGTTGCGCGTGCCAGGAAGATGGGGATGGCCACCGATTATCGGATGACAGGAGAGTTGTCATGACCACCAGCTTCGCAGCCAATGGTTTGGTCGCGAATGCAATCGGACGTCGTGTGCCGATGCTGGTCAACGGTTTCCCGCAGATTCCGTATCAGAGCGTTGACGGCCATCGTCCGGCGGGAAACAGGGCGGCACCGCCGATCCGCAGTAATACGGACTACCCGGCCGACGGTGACAAGCGCGCGCCAGATCTTGAAACCGCGTTGCGGCTGTGCGGATTGCGCGACGGGATGACTATCAGCAGCCACCATCACCTGCGCAATGGAGATCGCGTGGCACTCAACGCCCTTGAGACTGCCGCCCGCATGGGCGCGAGAGACCTCGTCTGGTTTCCCAGCGCGTCGTTTCCCTGCCACGAACCTGTGATCGACCTGATGAAGTCAGGCGTGGTGCACCACATCGAGGGGAGCATGAACGGACCGCTCGGCGATTATTGCTCCCACGGACACATGCGCGGGCTGGGTGTATTGCGGTCGCATGGCGGCCGTTGGCAGGCAGTGCAGGATGGCGAAGTCCACATTGATATCGCCGTTATCGCGGCGCCGACCGCCGACCCTTTTGGCGACGCAGACGGCTCGCACGGCAAATCGGCGTGCGGTTCGTTGGGATTCGCATTGGCCGATTCCATTTACGCCGATCACGTCATTGTGGTGACCGATAATCTTGTACCGTTTCCCTGCGTTCCCTGGCAAATCCAGGGTAACAACGTGGACTTCGTCGTGGAAGTTGATTCCATTGGCGATCCGGAAAAA
>CAZDYZ010001117.1:0-3116 GCA_964509525.1 uncultured Acidobacteriaceae bacterium | reverse complement strand
CGTGATTCTTGCGCAGCCACGCGCGCACCTGCAGGATATGTTGTCCATTGGGGGCGAGCAGCCACTGCTGTATCTGTGCAGGATAGGTCTTTACGATGTCAGCGGTTTTGGTGCCGCCATCCCAGTCTCCGTTCTTCGTATGATTCTGCGTGATGCTGCCCATAGGTTTGCCGCCGACCGCCGCAGCGACAATCTCACCATTGCTGGATTTCGCCAGCCGGATAAAGGAGACCTCGGTGTCGTCAAAATCAGAGATCGAGTGATAACTGAATTGCGCCTTTTGATGCTGAGCGAGGTGGATGCTCGTAGGAGTGAAATTCACCTGATCGATACCAATCGATCCCACTGCCCTGGGTCCGGCTGCAATTCCGTGCATATGCACATGCGTAGGCGAGACCTGCCCGACGCTGTCATCCAGCGTCTGTACCAAATATTGCGAGACCCGGAGTTGATCGCCAACCGCCGCCGGGATTTGAATCTTGCTCAGCCAGTGGCCTTTTTTCCCGTCGAGACGATAGATGAGCGGCTTCTCTCCTTCTGGCGCAATGATCACCAGCAAGAGGCTGTCCTGCTCAAGCACGTAATCGATCGCCACCGGCCAGTTCCCCCGAGAAAAGCCCATCACCGAAAATGAGCTCATACTAAACAGCGAAGGCAATTGCGGCCCTTGTTTGTCCACGAGCTCAGAGCGAGCTTCCGAC
The DNA here is from genome assembly GCA_964509525.1 of uncultured Acidobacteriaceae bacterium. GTDB lineage: Bacteria > Acidobacteriota > Terriglobia > Terriglobales > Acidobacteriaceae > Bog-257. The sequence continues at coordinate 2,415 of CAZDYZ010001117.1, read as the reverse complement.
TCTCCTCGGGGCGTATGCCCGAAGCTTAACCCACAACCCGAAAACCCAGAGAGCCCTGGTGTAATGATGGTTCGCGTCGGCTCGCCTGCACCGGGGGTCCCCGTCGATTGCTGATCGCCGGAGGGCAAGGTGTCGACCTGCCTTTGCCCGCGTTGCTGGGCCGGCGATGGAAGGGAGAGCAGCATGGCCAATAGCCCGCACACCAACGCAATAACCGAACGTCCAAAGTGCACTGGCTGGCCAGAAGAATGTCGCCAAGAGGGGTGCCCCATGCCCCACCTCCACACTTAGTTCCTGAGATTGGCCATCTTCAACTCTGGCGAGTGATGACGTAAGCATAGAATGAAATGCTGTGGCATGCGACAAAAAACCACAGGCCGAAACGTCATCGTCCAACTCTGAGGAGTGGAGAAAACGCGATTTGGGCATCGCCCAAGCCCCAGCCCAGTAGGCAATTGCGAAGACGTCGCTTCGTGCTGGGGAGAGCTCAGCAAGCCTTAGCGATCACACGAAAGAAGGCGGCCATTCGAGGTCATCTCAAAACGTCTACCAAGGAACCTGTCACGACGTTGATTCCGTTGAAGGGCTGGTTAGCTCTGCCCAACATGAGCAATGTTTCGAAAACGAACAAGCCAGTAAAGCAAGTGATAACCCTTGGCCGGTTGGAAGGTCCAACAGTGGCGATGTCATGAAGCGGTAATGATGTACCGAGCACGTAAGACTATCGGTTGAGTTACCTCGGACGAGTCCGACGAGGTAAACCAATAACCTGACGGTCTGCGATGTAAGTTGTCGTACGCACCAACTGCACATTACATTAATCAGCTATGACACGAGTGCTTCTCATCGGGGCCGGCAAGGGCGGGAGGGCTTTGGTGGAGCTGTTCCACAAGGATCCGACGGTCAAAATTGTTGGCGTGGCCGACAAGGACGAAGGAGCGCCCGGTTTGGCATTGGCGCAAGAGCTTGGCGTGGCGGTGACTACCAGCTATAGAGAACTGCTGGCGACCAAAGATTGCGATCTCATTATCGACGTTACCGGCGATCCGCTTGTCGTTCAGGAGATCCAAAGGCTGAAACCGCCGGGGGCGGAAGTTGTCGGTGGAAATGCAGCGCGATTCATCTGGGAATGCGTTGAAGCCAGGAAGCAGACTAAGTATCTTGAGGACAAGTATCAGCTGGCGCTGAGAGAACTGGAAACCCACGCGGAAAGCGAGTTCATCATTGGAAGCAATCCCAAGATGAAGGAGATTTCGGCACTCATCGCTAAGGTCGCTCCCACGCCTACTACTGTCCTGATCCGTGGCGAGACGGGTACAGGCAAGGAGTTGGTGGCGAGAGCGATTCACCGGCACAGTACGCTAAGCAATCAGCCTCTGGTGACGCTCAACTGCACCGCATTGTCGCCGACGCTGCTGGAAAGCGAACTGTTCGGCTATAAACGTGGAGCATTTACAGGTGCTTATACAGATAGAAAGGGTTTATTCGAAAAAGCCGACGGTGGAACCATGTTTCTTGACGAGATCGGCGACATGTCGCTGGAGACTCAAGCCAAGCTTTTACGGACCCTCCAGACAGGGGAGATTCGGGCAGTGGGCGACTTACGGACCAAGAAAGTGTCGGTCAGAATCATGGGAGCGACCAACCAGGATCTGGAGAGCGCTATTCGTAAAGGTGCATTCCGTGAGGACCTGTTCTATCGCATCAACACCTTCACTATTACCCTCCCACCACTTCGGGAACGTATAGAAGACATCCCCTTTCTGGCAGAATGTTTCGTACAGCGGGCCAAGGCGAAGGTCAACAAGAGAGTGGAGTCTATTTCCTCGCGAGCGCTAACACTGCTCAGGAACTACTCCTGGCCCGGGAACCTTCGCGAGTTGGAAAATATCATAGAGCGGGCGGTCGTGTTGACCTCTTCACTCGTGATCGAGGCTGAGCATCTTCCTCTCCATGTCCAAGACGGTATTGGGTTCCAGCCTAGACTCGGTTTTATGCAGAGTAAGTCACAGGTCATCGAGCAGTTTGAACGACAAGCGCTGTCAAGCTATCTGGCGGAAGCCCAGGGAAACATATCCCGTGCAGCCGAGCTGGCGAGTATCCCACGACGGACATTCCATCGGCTGATGGCAAAATACAACCTGCCTAGTCACGCTCCGTTGCCTAGCCACTGATACATCGTTGGCTCTGTGGGTGTGTCAACAGTGTCCCACCACACTTCGATTCTCTAAGCTTTTCGGCACCAATTAAATACATCGATGTAATTGCAGCCCATGAATCTCTGATGTGACGCTGTTATCCCACTGTGGGAGAGAAAGCGCACGTGTGTTGATGCGGCCTACTTGTCTCCGAGAAACGCTAAGTTCCAAAGCCACATAGCCTTCCGCAAGCCTCCCTTGGCTCGCTTGGTTATGT
>CAZDYZ010001116.1:0-6762 GCA_964509525.1 uncultured Acidobacteriaceae bacterium | reverse complement strand
AGCAGGTTGGGGGGCGGGTCTTGCAGAGCGACAATTACCTTGAAGTCCTTCGCTTCCTGGCCGCTGGTAGTGGTTTGCGCCGTAGATACTCCGGTGGAGCGCAGAACAGCGTTTCTGCCTATCTCGGTGACTATGCCCTTGAACTTCTGTTTCGGGATAGCATCGATGGACACTTCGGCAGGCTGACCCAGCTGCACGTTGACGATATCGGTCTCATCGACTTTTACCTCCGCGGTAATCACTGAGGTGTCAGCGATCGTCATCAGCGTGCTTCCGGGAGCGTTCTGGATTCCCATTACAACGGTTTCGCCTTCACGCACAGGCAGGTTGGTGATGACCCCATCGAACGGCGCCTTGTACTCAGTCTTGCTGAGGACATCACTGGCCCGTCGAAGATTGGCAACATTCTGATCGATGTGGACTCGGGCGGAATCCTGCTGGGCCTTGGCCTGCGCGAGTTTAGCTTTGGCCTGTCCCAACTGCGCTGTGGCAGTGCCGTATGCCGCCTTCTTGGTGTCAAAGTCCGCTTTGGCGATCAGCTGCGAGTCGTATAGATTCTTGTTACGCTCATAATCCAGTTTGGCGCGTTCGTACTCAGCCTCGGCTTGGTTCAGTTCGGCAACCGCCGTGTTGACCGCCGCCTGGGCGGCAATCGCGTCGGTGCGGGAGGCATTCAGGGCTGCGTCGTTGGCTGCGACATCGGCTGCGGATTGGACGTTCTCCAGCGTTGCCAATGTCTGTCCTTTCTTCACCGAATCGCCTTCCTTTACGTATAGATGCGTGATCTTCCCCATGGCGTTCGCACCGATATTCACATACACCTTGGGTTTGATCTCGCCCGAGGCGGTCACGATCGAGGTGACATCTTCACGGATGACTTTTCCGGTTTGTACTGGCACCACCCCTTTGCGGCTCTGCTCCACAGTGAAGCCGACAATAGCCAGCAGAACCACGACGCCGCCGATGATCAGTGCAATTTTCTTCCAGTTCTTCATCGATACTTGATCGGTAAGCCGCAACCTGGGCGCACCTATCCCCCTGCCGGACAGTACGAAGTGAGACGGCCCAAGGTTCCTTTGGAAAGCAATCTTTTCCCTGTTCTGGCTGCCACCCAAGGGTCCCAGCGTGTGGCCAAAGCACGTACGCGCCCACGGCCGTGAGCTTCCAGATCTCCCCCGACTTACTGATTATAGCTGGTGGGCAGAGGGGTTGGGGTATGGTGTCAGGTGGTGCGGATGGGCAGCGACTTTTGCTTGCACCAGGGTTTGGTAGATGAAGGCGGCAGGATGATTGGCAACGTTGGACCTTGAACCATGCCTCCGCCTGCGGTGGTGAAACATGTTGCGAATCGCGTTACCGAATTTGGATCTGGCGCCTTGCTTTCAGAGTTGCGAAAACTTACAATTTATTCGATCCTGGCGGCATTCCAGGAGTCGGTTTCTCGTTATGACGTCACTCGGATTGCGCCCGTTTTTTTCGGCCCTGCTGGCCATTAGTGTAGCCGGTGTATTTGCCGCGGCCCAAAGCTCTGCTCCGCCATCGGACCAAAGCTCCAGTTCGTCAAAGGCCCAATCTACGACGTCCTTGGCTCCCCCCAGCTCCCAGACCTCGTCCGGTGACAAATCCACGAGTGCAACGGGCCAGCCCGACAAGACCCCCGACGCTTCCGCTCCGGGGCAAAGCAGTACTCCCGAGACTGATCCGCTACAGCGGCCGCTCAATGCGAAGCAGAAAAAAGCCAACTCCAAGGCCATGAAGCAGGAGCTGAGCGCTACCTACAAGAAGTGGCTCAACGAAGATGTGCGCTGGATCATCACTCCGGAAGAACTCTCTGCGTTCAAGCAACTGTCGAATGACGAAGAACGCGACGCGTTCATCGAGCAGTTCTGGCTGCGCCGCGATCCTACGCCCGATACGCCGGAAAATGAATATAAGGAAGAACACTACCGGCGCATTGCCTACGCCAATGAACACTTCGCTGCCGGCATTCCGGGGTGGAGGACAGACCGTGGACGTATTTACATTATGTACGGTCCGCCCGACGAGATAGACTCACATCCTTCGGGCGGTACCTACGAGCGTCCCATAGAAGAAGGCGGTGGCGAGACTTCGACCTATCCTTTCGAAGATTGGCGCTATCGTTATATCGAGGGAGTTGGTCAGGAAGTCATTCTTGAATTCGTCGATGCCTGCATGTGCAACGACTATCACCTGACGATCGATCCCAACGAGAAAGACGCCTTGCTGCATACTCCCGGCGCTGGGCTTACTCTGTACGAGCAAATGGGCATGGCTGACAAGAGCCAGCGTATTACCAATAGCGGCTCTGGTGCCGCCAATGCCGGTCCCGAGCAGGGCATGATGAGCAACAATGAGTTCACCAAGATGGAGTTGTTGGCCAAGATCAACTCTCCGCCAAAGGTGAAGTTCAAGGACCTCGAGGAAGTTGTCAGCCACAAGATTAACGTAAACTTGATGCCATTCGAGGTAATGACCGACTTTGTCAAGGTGACCGGCGATACCGTTCTGGTTCCGGTAACTGTGCAGGTAAAAAACAAGGACATTACCTTTTCCAGCAAAGAGGGTATTCAGCGCGGCACCGTGAACATCTTCGGCCGCGTGACTGGGATGACCGGGAAAGTTGCGCAGACCTTTGAGGACACCGTGCAGGTGGATGTTCCAAACGATCTGCTGGAGAAAACCGTCGAGCATTCTTCCCTCTACTGGAAGGCTATTCCGCTGCGACCCGGGCGCTACCGCTTCGACGTAGTCGTGAAGGATGTTAACGGCGATCGGGTAGGGACGTGGAGTCGCGGCGTCCTGGTGCCGGAGTTCAACGAAGACAAGCTGGCCTCCTCCTCCTTGATTTTGGCCGATCACATGGAGAAAGTACCGAGCAAGAGCGTGGGATCAGGAAGCTTCGTCCTCGGTGAAACCAAACTCGCTTATCCCCACCTGGACGGGCCCAACGGTCAGCCTGCAAGCTTCAAACGCAACCAGCGTATGAACTTGTGGATGCAGGTCTACAATCTTCAGGCAGATGACAAAACGAAAAAGGCTTCCGCCAATATTGAATACGAAATTGTGAACGTAGCCAACAACCATCCGGTGCTGCATTCGTCGGAGTCCACTGATAACATGGGGAACGTGGGCGACCAGATTACGCTGGAAAAGAGCCTGGCACTCACGAGTTTTGAGCCTGGCGTCTACAAGTTGACGGTGAAAGTGGCGGACAATGTCTCGAAACAGCAGATTGCGCCGTCCGTACGGTTCGCGGTTGAGTAGGTCTGATAAGTTGCCAGTCCTCGGAGGCGGGCTCGGGCCGCAGGGTTTGGATCCCGAGAGCCTCGGTCGGGAGGTCAAACGATGACCCGCATACTGACATCTTTAGGGGTAGGGCTCGTGCTTTGCGTCGCCGCCACGGCTGGCGTGACCCCAGGATCGATCGCGGGCTATGTCAGAGACTCGGCCGGAGTAGCGCAGATGGGCGCTACGGTTGAATTGGCCGGAGTTTCCGGGCAGCACCAGACCGCGTTCACTGACGCGAAGGGATTTTTTAAGGTCAGTGGGCTGCCAGCGGGAAGCTACGATCTGCGGGTCTCTGCTCCCTATTTCCTCCCGGCTTTACGCGAAGACATTTCTCTCGCGGCCGGAGCCAGCAAGGTCCTCAACATCACACTTAACACATTGTTCGAAGCCATCCGTATGATGCCGGAGTTGAAGAAGGGCACCGATGAGAACGACAGCTGGAGGTGGACGCTACGCTCCACCGCGAATCGCCCTATTCTCCGTTTCGAAGCTGGAGCACCCCTAGTCGTCGAGTCCGCACTGCAGGACCATTCGACGACGGGCACGCTGGCCTTCATAGCAGGCGGCTCCAATGCTGGCTACGGAAGCTCTTCAGACCTGGGAACGGCCTTCAGTGTTGAGCATTCGATTTTCCATACCGCCACAATTGGCTTGGCGGGAGACCTTGGTTATCCGGGGGGAGGAATTCCGGATGGGGTTGTCCGCGCATCCTACCGGCGGCAGAAAGAAGATGGCTGGACGCCTACGATCGCTCTGACCGTGCGGCGGTTCTCTACGCCCGATGAAGTTCCGCATGGTGGAGCTTTGCAAGCGTTGGCTCTTTCATACAGCGACGGCTTCTCGGTTGGGGAGCTACTCGATTTCCAGTATGGCGGCAATGCCGAAGCTATCCAGTTTCTCGGTCGCGAGGTGAACGCATTTCGCCCAGCAGGGGCGGTCGATCTGCACCTCACGCCTGATCTCATCCTTGAATACCGCTATTCCACCGAGGAGCCCAGCACCCGTGCCAGCAAGGGATTCGATACTGCTCCCGCCGATCTGAGTGAGAGCGCTCCGCGTGTGACTATGGTGGATGGCATACCATTGCTGGAAAACGCTCATCATCATGAGGTTTCTCTATCGCAACGGATCGGCAGTAACGACAAGATACAGGTTGCATATTTTAACGATCGCATCAAGGATCCGGCCTTGCTCGGAATAGGCGATATTGGCATGGGTGCTGATGACATCTTGCCAGATGTGTATTCCGGGACTTTCAGCTTCAATGGCGGCCTGCTCGAGGCTCAAGGTGTGCGTCTGGTGCTGCAGCACAAGTTCAACGCCGTTACTGCAACCCTGGATTACGCTTACGGCGGCGTTCTCGAACTTGAGCAACCGTATGTCGATTGGAACACCGTCCGCGACAGCCTTCAGCATGCCTGGCGCCACACGGCGGCGTTGAAGCTGAATGGCAGCATCCCGCGCTGCAAAATGCGGTGGATAGCATCCTACCGCTGGACGAGCGGCGACAATACTCTCACCTCGGTTGACCTTTTCAATGCCTCGGCTGGGCAAGCTGATCCGTACTTCAATCTCTTTGTGCGGCAACCTCTGCCGCATGTACATGGAATGCCAGTTAACATGGAAGCGATCATTGACCTGCGGAACTTGCTGGCGCAAGGTTATGTGCCAGTAATCGGACCCGATGGCAAGACGGTTTACCTGATGCAATCGGCGCGTAGTGTCCGTGGGGGCCTGGCATTCAGCTTCTGACTCTGCGCCTCGCCGACGGCCACTGCTTCTGTCTCATGCCGGGGAAACTAGGCAATACTGGGGTCGAGCTTCTCGCTGTCGACGCCGAGTTCCTCGAACGCCTTCTGCGTCCGCTGCATATTGAATTTGCCATCCCGAGCCAGACGTGACAGCGCCGCCGCGACAATTGACTCGGCGCTGACTTCGAAGTGCCGACGCAGATGCTCGCGATTGTCGCTGCGTCCGAATCCATCAGTGCCGAGCGTCACCAGCCGCCTGCCCAGCCATGGCGCCAACTGGTCGGGCACAACTTTCATGTAGTCGGTGGCGGCGACAATCGGCCCCTCTGCTCCGTCTAGCGCGTCCAGGATGTAGGGTCGCTTCTCCGGCTCGGCAGGATGCAGCCGGTTCCAACGCTCGATGGACAACGCGTCGCGTCGCAACTCGTTGTAGCTGGTTGCGCTCCAGACATCGGCTTGCACCCCGTATTTTTCAGCCAGGATGCCCTGCGCCCGCAGCGCTTCATTCAGGATCGGCCCGCTGCCGAACAGTTGTATCGTTGCTTTGCCTGCGGGCGCTGCCTTGTATTTGTAGATACCGCGCAGAATTCCTTCCTCACAACCCTTCGGCATCTCCGGCATAGCATAATCTTCGTTGTAGATAGTTATGTAGTAGAAGCGGTCTTCCAGCTCCCGATACATCCGCCGGATGCCGTCCTGAACAATCACCGCAATCTCGTACACATAAGCGGGATCGTAGCTGTGGCAGGTAGGAATGGTGCTCGAAAGCACCAGACTATGCCCGTCCTGGTGCTGCAAGCCTTCGCCGGCAAGGGTGGTTCTTCCGGCAGTTCCTCCCATCATGAATCCCTTACCGCGAGAATCAGCGAAGGCCCAGACCATGTCGCCTATGCGCTGGAACCCGAACATCGAGTAGTAAGTAAAGAACGGAATCGTCGGCACCTTGTAGTTCGCATAGGCTGTTCCCGCCGCAGTAAAGGAGGCCATCGAACCGGCTTCGGTGATTCCCTCTTCCAGAATCTGCCCGTCCTTCTCTTCGCGATAATAGAGGAGCATGTCCTGATCGTGCGGCCTGTAGAGCTGTCCCTGGCTGGCATAGATACCCACTTGGCGAATGATGGATTCCATGCCGAAAGTGCGCCCCTCGTCAGGAATGATAGGGACGATTAGTTTGCCGATCTCCGGATGCTTCATCAGTTGCCGTAGCATGCTGACAAAACCCATCGTCGTGGAGACTGCGCGTCCCTTCGATCCGGCCAACGAGTCGGCGAACTCAGAAAGGGGTGGAGCCTCGAAACTCGGTGGAGGAACTTCCCGTCTCAGTACAAATCCGCCCAGCGCTTCTCGACACTTGCGAGCATAGGTAATCTCAGGACTATCGTCGGGCGGACGATACAAACGCCCCTCTTTAGCGGCCAGCTCGGGGATAGGAATTGCAAAGCGGGAGCGGAAGGCGGTCAGCGCCTGGTCGGCGAGCTTCTTCTCCTGGTGCGTGGCGTTGCGAGCCTCCGCTGAACCCAGACCGTAACCTTTCACGGTATGCGCCAGAATCACGGTAGGGGAGCCCTGATGTTCCACTGCGCGCTTATAGGCGTTGTACACCTTCTGCGGATCGTGGCCACCGCGGGTAAGACGATGCAGCTCTTCATCGCTCATGTCCGAGACGATCTCCAGCAGCTCTGGATACTTGCCGAAGAATTCC
>CAZDYZ010001115.1:0-1795 GCA_964509525.1 uncultured Acidobacteriaceae bacterium | reverse complement strand
AGGCGAGCGTACAGTCTGCCAAGCAGAAAGATAAGATCGGGCGAGCCAGGCTCATGCACGCCGACCAGAGCCGGGCGATCACCAGCTGCGTGGTGAAGCTCAGCGAGAAGAATCTGTTTTCGGAACAACTCATAGGCGTTGCCCAATTCTGCATCAGCGATTGCACCACGTTCGAGTTGATCAATAGCTTCTTCGAGGTTGTCCCTGGTCTGAGCGGCATCGGCCATGGCGGCGCTGGCCTGGCTTGCGGCCTCCCCTCCTAATGCCAGCAATTGGTGCCACGAGCGGTCTGCAAGCGCCGGTTTCCCGGTGGCGAGATAATAGCTGCCGACCAGATAGAGCGCGACCATATCGTCCGGGTTTTCCTTCAGCACCTGCTGGGCCACGTCAAATGCCTGTTGCGAGTCGCCGTTGAGGAAGTAATAGGCTGCCAAGTTCTCCCTGGGACCGGGCGACGGCTCCAAATCGGCTGCCTTCCTGGCTTCCACGATCGCCGCATCGAATCGCAGCTGCTTGACGTAGCACTCTGCCAGATTCACATGGGCCGCAGGATCGTCGGGCGACAATGCAGCCAGAACCTGATAGTGGGAGATCGCCTCTCCCACATCATTCCGGAACAGGGCATAGTCACCTAGTATCTTTTCTCTCTCCCTTTCGCTCACGCGTCCAGCCAGCTGAGCCGCCTTCGAATATTCCTGCCCGGCTCGGACCTGATCGTTGAGATGTACGTAAGTGCTCCCGAGATAAGCATGGGCCATGGCAAAGCTGTCGTCCAATTCCACCGCCTTGGTGAACAAGGCGACAGCGGCACGTGGATTTCCCAGATATAACTGTTGCTTGCCGGAAGAATAAAGTTTCACAGCCTCCAGCGAGCTGGATGTGGCCAGAGCCAACGGTTGGGAGACCTGGTTTATCGCCGCCCCTGGTTCACCCCACTTACTACGAATGGCTTTGGTGGCGTCTTCGATAGCAGAAGGCAACTCTTCGGGGCGCGAAAATTCTTTCTGGGAGCTCACAATCAGGTCGCCTTTGCAATCCAAGACCCGCGCCTGGAGGAGGTATCTGCTTCCGAGCTTGGTGACCGAACCCGAGATGACCGACTGCAGGCCCTCACGCGTGCAAATCTCCCGCCCGACGTTTTCATCAATTGCGGCCGTCTCCGGTTTCTGCATTCTTTTCAGTACGTCAGGCAGCCGGCTTATCGGAAAGACGGAAACCTGTTTTGATTGGCCTAATGCCGTGGACATCAGTTCGCGGGGAGTTTGATCAAAAACGGGGTCTCCGGTGCGGTTTTCGAAGTCGGCAACGACCACCGACAACGGGGGACGGGACGCCCGACCTTGCAGCCTGCGCCATAGTGTGACTCCCACCGCCACCGCCAACAACAAAAGCATCACGAGGATGATTGTCGAGGAATGCCAGCGCTTAGGAGGCGCAGGAATGGTTCGGCTATCCCATGAGTCCAGAGCACCCGGCGGAAGCATGCGCTTCAGCTCGACAGCAATGTCCCGCGCTGACTGATACCGGGCATTGGGATTTTTTTGCAGGCATTTGAGGATAATGCGTTCCAATTCCGGCGCCAGGCTCAGATTCTCCGTCCGCGGAGGTACGGGATGTTCGTGCAGGATGGCTTCAATAAGACGAGTCGTGGTATTGCGGGTGAAAGGGCGTTGGCCGGTCGCCATGACATAGAGCACCGCACCCAGGCTGTAGATATCGGACCGTTCGTCGTCCACTCCAGGGTCGATTTGTTCCGGCGCCATGTACGGAAGCGTGCCCACCAGATGCCCTTGCT
>CAZDYZ010001114.1:0-3642 GCA_964509525.1 uncultured Acidobacteriaceae bacterium | reverse complement strand
GGGATTCAAAAGCACCGCATTGCTCACCGAGAACACGGCGATGTTGGCGCCGATGCCCAGCGCCAGCGTCAGCACCGAGACCAGCGCAAATCCCGGCGAATGCCGCAGCTGCCGCAATGCGTAACGAAATTCGTGAATGATGGTCTGCATACAATCACTCCAACCCTGCTTTGCGGGACGGAAAATCTTAGCTCACCGCTTCAGCGGTGGGTGAAAACGTGAAAGCGAATCGAGTCGCGCAGGAACGGCACTCTAATGGACACCAATGTGCCGTGCCTCAATGGGCCGTCGACCCAGCGCTGAAGCGCTGGGTTAGCATCTTTCGCACCTGCGGTGCTCGCGAGCTTGTCATTCCTACCTTTTATTCAACAGCTAGCTTGAAACTCGCAACTAGCCACTGACTACCAGCCACCGCATTGTCTCAACTCGAACTACTCCGTCCGCAGCGCCTGCATCGGCTCAATCGACGCTGCCTTCCGCGCCGGCAGTAGCGCGGCAATCAAAGCCACAAAAGCCACCAGCAACGTTCCTGCGGACAACACAATCGGGTCCGCCGGACTCACGCCGTAGAGCTGGCTGCGGATCAGCCGCGCAAGGAAGATCGCAACCGGCAGTGTCACTGCCAGGCTGATTCCTGCCAGCCACACCACATCGAGCATCACCATTTGCACCACTTCGCCGCGCTGCGCGCCCAGCGCCATGCGAATGCCGATTTCGCGCGTGCGCTGCGCCGTGGCATAAGCCAGCACACCGTACAGCCCGATGGCCGCCAGCAGTGTCGCCAGTACGCCGAAACTCACCGCAAGCATCGCCACCAGCCGGTTGGTCGTGATGTTGTCGGCGATCTGCTCGTCCATGGTGCGCATGGCGTCCAGCACCAGCTTGGAGTCTACCTGCTGCACCGCGCGCCGTATCGTCATCTCCGCCGTCTCCGGCGCCTGCCAGATGCGCACGTAGTACTGCATAAAGGTAAAGCCGAATGGATTGCTCTGAAAGAACGGCTGGTAAACCGCCAGTCCAATCTCGTCGCGCATATTCGTGTGTCTTATGTCGCCCGCTACCCCGATGATCTCGGTATCGAACTTCACGTCCGAGCCGCTGCCACGCGCGATCAGTTGTCCAACCGCGTTCTTTGGATCACCGAAAATCTTGCGTGCTAGGTTGGCATTGATGATCGCCACCTTGGCTTTGCCATCCACGTCCTGCTCTGTAAAGTCGCGCCCGGCAAGCAGTGGAATGTTCAAGGTCGCGAAGTAGCCTGTCGTAACTGATGACCATTCTGAGTGAATGTCCTCGTCAGGCTTGGCGGCATGGCCGGCGAACGAAATATTGCTGCGCTCGCTATTGCCATCCAGTTCTGGGTCGTTGGTGCCGGCGACCGAGCGCACTCCTGGCTGCGCGGTCAGAACTTCCAGCAGGTGCTTCTGCAAAGGAAGGCCCTGCTTCACGTCGTAACCTGCCATGGTGGGATCAATTGCGAAGGTCAGCAGATGATCGGTACCAAAACCGACGTCCACCGATCTCAGGTTATGCAGCGTCTGCACGAACAATCCCGCGCCGACCAGCAACAGCAGGCTTAGTGCGATCTGCACGCCAACCGAGACTCGGCGGAAGCGCAAATGCCCGCCGGGCCCTGTCGTCGTCTGTTGCTTAAGTGAGTTCACCAGGTCGGGATGCAGAAAGCGCAGCGCCGGAGCCAGACTGAACAGCACGCTCACCAGAAACGCCAGTGCGAAATTAAACAGGAGGATGCGCAAATCAGGATGCGAGGAGTAAGGCAGCTCGCTGGCTGCGTCCCCGCCAATTTGCCTCACCAGAAAGGCAGATACCACAGGCGCAAAGAGCAAGCCGACCAGTCCGCCAAGTGCTCCCAGGAGCAACCCTTCCACCAGCAACTGGCGGACGATTTGTCCGCGCCCGGCGCCCATGGCGTAGCGAATCGACATCTCCCGCACGCGCGACGCTGCCCGCACCAACAACAGGCTCGACACATTCACACAGGCCATCAGCACCACCAGGCCAACCATGGCCATCACAATTAGCAAAGGCGTCTGAATCATCTCGCGCAACGGCGAGAAGCCACGGCTCTCATTGAGCAGCTGCAGATTCGATTCCTCCACGAAATGCTTGGCAAAGAGCGCGGTCTGGTTCTTCATGTCATGCAGCTCATTGGCGCGAATCGAGCGCCACAGCGGTGTCATCGCCGCTTCCGCCTGCTCCCGGCTCGCGCCAGGTTTTAAGCGCGCGACGATGTTCGCCCATGCTGAGCGCCGGTCCTCCAGGTCATTCAGGCCTGGCATCACGATGGCCTTGGTCGCAATGGGAACGAACAGCTTCGGCCGATAGCCGCCGATCACGCTGTGAAAATTCGGCTCCGTAACGCCGACGATGGTGAAGGGATGACCGTTGAGATATAGCGCCTGGTTGATAATGCGCGGATCGCCGCCGAAGTGCGCATTCCAGTAGTTGAAGCTGAGTACCACCACCGGATTGCCGTTTTGCACCGCATCATCGGAGGGCAACAGCAGCCGACCGATCGCGGGGCGAACGCCCAACACGTCAAAGTAGTTGCCGCTGACGATTTCGCCGGAAGCCAGGGCGGATTGGTTGTTCCACTGAACACCAACCTCGATCTCGTCGTCGGCCAGCATACCCGAGAAGACCCGGTTCTTGTCGCGCAGGTCGCGATACATGGGATAGGAGAAATAGTCCTGCCCGTCGCCGCCGAATACGTTGACCCGTCCGCTGTTGGAGCCCACATAGCGCAGCCGCACCAGTTGCTCGGGATGGCTGACTGGCAACGTGCGCAGCAGTGCCTGATCGAGCAACGTGAAGATGGCAGTGTTGGCGCCGATGCCCAGTGCCAGGGTCAATACTGCAACGATGGCAAACCCGCGGGACTTTCCCAATTGGCGGAGCGCGTAACGAAGGTCGTGGAGAATTGCATGCATAAATTTTCGTTCCGGTTCGAGTTTCGGGTTTTCAGTTTCAAGTTCTCAATTGGTTTCTGGATCGATCCGTGTTTCAAGCTCCAGGTTCGAGTTCTCAATTTGTTTTCGGATCCATCTGCCGTAATGGAGTAGGAGCTGTCAACTTTTGTCAAGTGGCATCCTGAGCGCAGCATGAGTCCGTGCAGCGGACTCGTGCGGAGTCGAAGAACCCTGTCCTGAAAGAACCCCGCTCAGAAATCCGACCAAGATAGGGGTCCCTCGACTCCTTACTTCGCCCGTCGCTCCGGATGACACAGCAAAACAACTTCATCGCTTGACAGCGCCGCTTGAAACACGAAACTATCCCGTTCATCCGCGTAAATCCGTGCTCTAACTATTCCGCCCTCAGCGCCTGCATCGGCTCCAGTGCCGACGCACGACGTGCGGGCAACAACGTCGCCAGGAAAGCTGCTCCGCAGAGCACCAGGCTGATGACCGCGTACACCGCCGGATCGGCGGTGCGCACGCCAAACAGCAGGCTGGTGATGAGTCGCGTCAGCGCCAGTGCGAGCACCAATCCAGCAGTGAGTCCGAGAGCCGCCAACCTCATGGATTCCCGCAGCACCATGGACAACACTGACCAGCGATCGGCCCCCAGCGCCATGCGCAGGCCGATCTCCTGGGTGCGGATCGATACGCCGTAGGAAATCAC
>CAZDYZ010001113.1:0-6397 GCA_964509525.1 uncultured Acidobacteriaceae bacterium | reverse complement strand
AAATCCTGCCGCGCGAGCAAGTTCCCTTTAGCACCAATAGACTGATGCCTGCTTCGCGCTTACCATTCCAGCTCCGGATCTCGGCTACTCTTGCCGGCTCATGGCCCTTTTCAGCCACAAGTCGGTCCGTGTTTATCCCCTTTGATCCCCGGTCGATATTCCTGCCCTTCGGAACTCCAGAAAGGATTGCAGAATCAGTACCGCCGCCAGCCGGTCCACAACTGCGGCACGACGCCTCATGCCCATATCAGTCTCGCGCAGTAGGCGACTGGCTTCCACCGAAGTTAATCGCTCGTCGAAAAGGTGGACAGGCAACTTCAAATGGCGGCGCAACTGTTCGGCAAATGCTTGCACTTTCCCGGCTTGAATCCCCTGGCTACCGCTCATCCGCAGCGGAAGTCCCATGACTAGCTCGCTTACTCCATATTGCCTGACGACTCGTCGCAGATAGTCGAGATCCTTTCGTTTGTTGCTGCGTTGCAATGTCGGTAGCCCTTGGGCCGTAAAGCCCAGTGCGTCGCTTACCGCCAGACCAATGGTCTTTGATCCAAAGTCCAGCGCTAGAAGGCGCGGCGGCGGATCAGAATTTTGAGCTTTCTGGGGAGTATTTACCATTTATGACACAGACAAACTATCATGTTCGGAGTCTTGCGTTGATGCGAGTACCATAAATCGAATGCCAGACCGACTGCTGGATAGTCCGAATCCCGCCCGTCCGCGCCAGGATCCCAGTAGCGAACCTGCCATAGACTCGGCAGCTGTTCCACAGGTGTCCACCAACCGCTCGACGGTTGCCGAGCTCGAGCGACGGCGCATCCTGCGCCTTCAGGCTTCAGCCTTGCTGATCCTAGCCGGCGCAGCCATACTGAGCCTGATCTATGTCGCGAAGCTGATTCTGGTTGTTGTTCTGATTGCCATTTTGATCTCATTTGTACTCGCTCCGGTGGTCGACCTCCTCATGCGTTTTCAGATACCGCGTGGCGTGGGCGCGCTTATCTCCGTCCTGCTGCTGGTTACGGCAATCGCCAGCGCTAGCTACGTCTCCTACAGCCGGGCTATGGCATTCATGTATGAACTGCCCGCGTACAAAGCCAGAATCCAGGGGATGATGGCGCACGTGCGCGAAGAGGCAGAGCAAATCGAGAAGACAACAGAGACCGTCTTGCCATCTTCTAACGACGAGAAGGCTATCACCGTAAAGCAGTCGAGCACCTGGACGGACCTTGTCAGTCGTAATGCTAGCTCCGTCTCTGAGATTGTGCTGGCCCTTACTTTCATCCCGTTTCTCGTATTCTTCATGCTGAGCTGGCAGGACCACGTACGTTCGGCTTCCGTCATGCTGTTTCGCCTGGAGAACCGTAACACCGCCTACGTAATGCTGGGCCTCATTGCGAGTATGATCAGGTCGTTCATCGTGGGTAACTTCATCATTGGCGTCTTTCTCAGCGCGTGCAGCATCGCTGTATTTGGGGTCATGGGACTGCCGTATTTCTATTTTCTCGGTGTCATCAGCGGATTCCTCAGCCTGATTCCCTACATGGGAGTTATTCTTGCTGTGCTGCCTCCCTTGGTCGCTGATCTGGGGCATCTGACGACGGCCACTTTCCTGCTCGTCACGGGAACCGTTCTCGGACTTCACCTGGTGGGGATGAACGTGCTCTATCCCAAGATCCTGGGGAAGCGCCTGCAGCTTAATCCCCTAGCGGTCACCTTGGGGCTTCTGTTCTGGGGATGGCTCTGGGGCGCGATGGGACTCATCCTTGCCGTCCCCATCACTGGTGCCTGCAAAATCATTTGTGACCAAGTCGAACCGCTGCGGCCTTACGGGGCATGGTTGGGGGAATGATCGCTCTTTGTTCGCGTTGGTGTTCAAGAACCGGAATGCGTCATCCGAAACTCTGCTCCGAGTCCCCTGGTCTACTTTCTAACCATTTAGTTCAGTCTTCCCAACGTTGAGCTTGCAGAGCTTTCGTCACGATTGCCCAGGTATCTGTGGTCTAGTTCTGTGTTTTGTCGTTCCGAACCTGGTCATGGACGACCGACCCTGTCCACTTCGAATCCGACATGATCGGGCGATGCGGAGCCAGTTCTCGACCCTGGGCGTAGTCTAGAGCACAACAAGTTACCCAAGGCGTGCTCCACCCGTCGCGGTCAAGTCCCTGGAGCCCGGAACAGGTTAGCCATTTCCAGCTCTCACCGTTAGAATCAATGGTTGGCAGTCGTTGAACAGGAGTTCTCAATGGCACATATGGTGAAATGCATTAAGGTAGGTCGCGAAACGGAAGGCCTCGACGAGCCACCTTTCGATGGCCCGCTTGGGCAACGCATATACGACAACGTCTCCAAGCTGGCGTGGGAACAGTGGCAGGAGCACATGAAAATGTTGCTCAACGAATATCGTCTGCAGCCGTGGAAGAAGGAACACCAGGAGTTCATCGTGCAGCAGATGGAAGCCTATTTCTTCGGTGAAGGCGCCGAGAAGCCCAGGGACTACGTTCCTCCAACCCGGTAGCTCCCCGAGGGGTGCTTGACGAGGATCATTGCGAATGGTTGAGGGATGTCGGGGGAAGCGACTGGATGTCGCCCGCGTATTCATGATGGGTGATGGAACACGCGGAGAATGCCGGAATCCCCGATCTATTTGTCGGGACCGGGTAATCGACGATCCCCTTGTCGCCGGTTGGGCCGGATCAATAAGGCCCCGGGGACCGGTTGGCAGAGACGTGGTAAGAAGTCGTACCCAATGAACCGGGCGCCCAAAATACTCCTCTAAAGCCCCATCCGGTAACTCCTCGTACTGACATTCCGGGATACCGGCCGCCTAAGAGCAGTACCCCCAATCGGTCCCCCTTCGGTTCCAACGGCACGCGCAAGTCGAAGCCCATGGCTGAACACTGGCGAAGGTAACTCTATGCCCTGGCGACCTGCTCGTCCGGGCCCAGCGGCAGGAAGTACTGGGTGCCACGGATGGGCTCGCTGACGCGCCGCAGTAGCGCCTGAAGGTCCTCGCTGCGCTCGACGAAGTCGATTTCCGATGTGTTTACGATCAGCAGGTCGGAAGAGGTGTAGTGGAAGAAGAAGTGTTCATAGGCCTTGATAACCTCTTCCAAATAATCGTCGCTGATGGCCTTCTCTCCGGGTGCGTTCTTTTTCTTCAGTCGCCTCCTCAGCACTTCAGGCGTGGCCTGTAGGTAGATGACGAGGTCGGGCGTGGGCACGTTCTGGCGGAACAGGTCGTAGTAGCGGTTGTAAACCTCGAGCTCTGAGTCCCCAAGATTAAGGCAGGCGAACAGCTTGTCCTTTTCGAAGATGTAATCGGCGACGTAGGTCTTGTTGGGGTTGTCTTTCACATCCAAACCGCCAAGCTGCTCATAACGTGCGATGAGAAAGGCGAACTGCGCCTGGAAGGCAGCTCCGGGCTCCCCGTCGTAGAATGACCTCAGAAAGGGGTTGTGCTCAGGCTCGCTGATGCGCTGGGCATGTAAGGTTTCGGCGATCACCTCACACAACGTACTCTTGCCGACACGGATGGGGCCTTCGACTGCGATGTACCGAGGTGGTTCGAAGAGGTTCGCCATAGCGCCGAAAAGCTACGTTCCGCAGAATATCTTGCCCTTGCGTCCGTGACAATTGTCGGGATGGTTAACCTTGCGGCAAGTTTTCCACATCGACGATTGTGGCATGTTTGCCGGCCTGCACCATCAGTCCCAGCAGACTGACAGAGTTGTCATTACTCACGACCCCGCGGAAGACACGTTTCCGGTTTGCAAAGTAGCGGTTAACAAGCTGGGGGGCCCTTGTCGGCCCAAGTCTATTCGGGACAACCAGAATCGTTCATCGTGTTACCTCCAGCGAGATGCCCTGCCCTTCGTACACTCTTTGCCCGGCAGCGGGAGTGGTCCCCACTACCATGCGCGTGCCGGAAGGCACCGTATCGGGGGTATTGGTATCGGCTGGCGGTAGGGACTGGCTGTTGATTCTGTCGACGTGGAGGCCAGCACCGACGATCTCACTCACTGCGTCGTCCTCGCTGCGGCCATCAAGGTCAGGCATGACAAACGAGTTGCGCTCCTCCGGCACTGCCAGCAGCACGCTGATCCTGGGAGCGGAAACGTTCGTCGCATTTGCCGGCGGGCTTTGAGCCACGATCTGATCGGGCGGCGCACCCGGGATGGTTGCTGTTGCGATACTTCCCAGCTCAAGCCCACGACGACGGATGTTGATTTCGGCGGCCCGCTCACTGCCCCCTGTGAGATCGGGAATGACGACTCGCTGCGGGCCCATGCTTTCCGCAACCCGGACCCGCCAGCCGCGTCTGACTCGTTCACCCGGTGCCGGAGCTTGCGACATAATGCGTCCCGGAGGCACATCCGAGCTGAAGAACCGATCGCCGGGCTCGAGCACCAGTCCGTGTTCTGCTGCCACGTGCCCCGCTTGTGATACCGTCATGCCGACGAGCTTGGGAATCGCCGTCTGGCGGCCGTGGATGGCGAAACGCATCGCGGTCAGCGCCGAGACCATGAAGACGACCAGCAACACCAGCACGCGCACCACATAATGCAAGAAGCGCCGCATCAATGGGCCTCGCTGTCGCCAGAGACGTGATCCTGCATGTCGCCCTCTTGTGCAACAGTCGCCGGAGTGCTTGGAGGAGGGGCGGCGAAATCCTCCCCTTCGCGTCCCTGCAGTGCAACGCGCATAAAGTCGATCCAGATGGGCAATGCGGCCAGGGCGCCAGTTTCCTTGTTGCCCAATGTCTTTTTCTCGTCGTAGCCAACCCACACGCCACAAGTCAGCGAAGGCGAGAAGCCAACGAACCACGCGTCCGTAAAATCGTTCGTCGTACCAGTCTTTCCCCCCAGCGCATGATTGAGTTTGCTGGCAGCGTACCCAGTGCCATGCCTTACTACTTCTTGCAACATGCTAACCATGATGCGCGCTGTACGCACACTGATCACGTCCCGTACCTCGGGGTAGTTTTCCTCCAGCACGCGGCCGTCGTAGTCGGTGACCTTACGGATGTAGCGTGGCAGCACACGTACGCCGTCGTTGGGAAAGGTGGTGAACGCGGAAGTCTGTTCCATGAGGGTAATGTCCGCCGCGCCCAGCGCGACCGGCAGATAAGCGGGCAACGGCGAGGTGATACCGAACTTGCGCGCATACTCGATGACGGTCTTGATGCCGCCCACGCGCTCGGTCACCTTGAGCGCGGGGATGTTACGTGATTCGGCAAGAGCATGGCGGAAGGTGATCACACCTTCGAACTTGCCGTCGTAGTTGTGCGGCGTGTACGGGCCTGACGGTGTGCTGAAACTGATGGGCGCGTCGAGGACAGTGTCATCCGGCGTCAGCCCCTGGTCGATCGCGGCAGTGTAGATGTACGGCTTGAAGGATGAGCCCACCTGACGCTCGGCCTGAACAGCGCGATTGAACTTCGACTCCTCGAAGTCGCGGCCGCCTACCATTGCTTTGACGTCGCCGGTGGAGTTGTCCAGTGCAAGCAGCGCGCCCTGTACGCCCGATTCCTGTTCCAGCGTAACGTGGGCGTCGTTACCGTTCAGATCAACGATCTTCACGTACACCAGATCACCCACGGTGAGAACCTGTTGTGCCGAAGCGCGATGCGTCCACTTCAGCTCGGCGGGCCCGAGACGCGCCTGGTAGCGGCCAAATTTCACGGTTGCTGCTTGCGGCTCGACTTCCGTCACAAGCGCATGAACATAGCTGCCGGGAACCAAAGGGTTGTCCCAATCGACATGATGGTAAGTGGTAAGCGAGTCGCCATTGGCGATGATGTTCAGCAGGTTGCCCTTCCATCCGTGGCGCCGTTCGTGGGCGGAAAGTCCGTCGCGAACGGCTTGCTGGGCGGCGCGCTGCATCTCCAGATTGAGCGAGGTGTAAACCCGAAGTCCTGCTTCATGTACCTCCTGGGTGCCGTACTTCTTTTCCAGATACTGGCGGACCTCTTCCACAAAGTAGGGAGCAATATCGTTCGGCTCCGCCTGTATGGTGAGCTGCACCGGAGCGCTTTTGGCGCGTTGCGCCTCTGCTGCGGTGATCTTTCCGTCCTCCAGCATGTTGTTGATGACGAGATTGCGGCGATGCAGGGCGCGCTCGGGATTGTTAATCGGCGAGTAGTAATTGGGTGCTTTAGGCAGGCCGGCCAGGACGGCGGATTCGTCCAGCGTCAAGTCTTTGGCCTTCTTGCTGAAGTAGTAGTTCGCACCGGCTTCGAATCCGTACACCCCGTGGCCGAGGTAAATCTTGTTGGCGTAGAGCGTGAAAATCTGCTGCTTGGTGAAGCGGCGTTCAATTTGGATGTCCAGCATCACTTCCTGGATTTTGCGCCGGAAATTGCGGTCGGGCGAAAGAAACAGGTTGCGCGACAGCTGCATGG
>CAZDYZ010001112.1:0-5839 GCA_964509525.1 uncultured Acidobacteriaceae bacterium | reverse complement strand
ATGCAGTTGGCGATCTTCGAGGGCAAACGCCGCATGACAAAGTTATCCATGCGCCGCTTGCGCCAGCCGCTGACGATGTCATATCCCTCGCGCAGCTTTTGCAGGAACATGGGAATGTCATACGGGTCGTGCTGCAGATCGCCATCCATAGCAATGACATACTCCCCCTCGGCATGGTCGAAACCGGCCGCCAGCGCGGATGTTTGCCCGAAGTTGCGGCGCAACTTGACGACAACCACACGTCGGTCCACCGCGGCGATCTGCTGTAGCATCCAGAAGGTGTTGTCGCTGCTTCCGTCATCCACAAACACCAACTCGAACGACTCATTCGTGGCTTCCATCACCACCTTGAGGCGATCGTAAAGCTCGGTTACGTTTTCTTCTTCGTTGTGGAAGGGAACGACAATGGAATACTTGAGCACAGCTTGTAATTATACCGCCCGGCTGTACCCCAGGGGGAAGAGGTTTGTTGGAGGGTTCCCGACGTCTTCTATTTGGATACGGCTAACCACAATTGGTTGCAACGAATGGCAGCATGCGCCTGATTCCATCATGGAAAATCCGCGATTCTGTAATGAGGCTGAGCACGAGGTAGCCGTCCGCAGGGAAATCGTAGAAATGTCCCGGCTGTACCAGAACGTCGGTTTCGCGCAGCAACGCAACCGAGAACTCTTCGTCCGAACTCATCGCCGGGACGCGCAACACAGCATACCAGCCACCTTCGATTTCAAGCCGCTGACACAATTTCTGTGTCGCCAACTGTGAATCCAGTTCCGACAGGTTTTGCCGGATTCGGGACATCAGCTGACGCTGAATGCCCCGCCGCTCCTCCAGCATCTCAGGAACTGCCCACTGCACCGGTGCATTCATCGAAAGGTAGGTATCGGCGATAACCTCGAGACGCCGCACCGCCTCCGCTTTCAAGGGATCAGGACCGACGACAGCGATCCAGGCGACTTTCATCTGTGGCAGACCGGAGATCTTGGAGACTCCGCTCAAGGCGAAAGTCAGATGGTCCCGATTCGATGAAAACGTTGACCTCAGACTTCCCCCAAGCCGATAGTCTAGAAAAACTTCATCCGCGATGATGGCCATCTCGTTGGCAATGCAGAGACGGTTCAACGACTCCGTCTCGTGTGGCTTCACGTACGAACCTGTGGGGTTGTTGGGATTCACCACCAGAATGCCACGGCATGTCCCAGCATCAGTGCGTGCGCGCTCCATCGCACTACGTAGCGAATGGAAATCAATCTGCCAGCCATGGTCGTATACCAGCTCGTAGGACATGAGATTTACGTCATGAAGACCTGCGAGGAAATCGAATAGCGGGTAACTGGGGAGAGGCACAAGCAACACATCTCCGGGATCACACAGCAGCCGAAAAACAAATGAATATGCCTCACTGGTGCTGGTCGTCAGGATAAGGTCATCGGGCGAGATGTGGCTTCCCTGCCCAGCGTAATAGGCCACAATCGCTTCACGCGAAGAGAGCAGTCCTTTCGCTTGCGGCTCATAGGTAAGCGCCTCACGATGCCCTAAGGCATGCAACAATGAGTCCTCGCGGTAGTGCAATCCGATGGTCGTAGGATTGGAGGTCGTCAGGTCAAGCACTTCCCTGCCCGCCTTTCGATGTGCCTCCAAGGCCTCGGTGTAGCGATTGAGGCTGAGATTCCACGAAGTGCGCCGAGCGAAGAAGCCAGCCATTAGAGGACGGATTATACAGGGATACTTCTCTGCGCCGCGTCCTACTGTCTTGTGAAGCGCTTGAAGGCCCAGGTTTTTCGCGCATGGCAACGATTTGATAAGATTTAATGGCTTTTCCAGCGCGCTGGAACTTACAATTCGATCCGACCTAAGTCGACACCGCTTCCCAGGGACTTGTACTTGCACATGAATGCTGTGCCCGAAATGTTGGCGCCGAAACCCGAGTTTTCTGCGCGTGCAGCCCTGCTAATCGGGTCCGATCCTGAAGTCGAGTCAGCTCTGGCTGGTATTCTTAATCCCCAGGGCTGGGAGGTGCAGAAGGCTTCAGGGAACGATGAGGCATTCGCGCTGGCCAAGTTGCGTTCCTTCGATCTGGTCATCACGGGTAGGCACACATCGGGCCGCGAAGACCTTGCGTTCTTGCGCAGGATTCGCAGGGTGCGCCCGCACACCCGCATGATCATCCTCACCGACGACAGCACGCCGGAAGATGTCCTTGCCTCGATGCGTGAACATGCCTTCGGATATCTTTCCAAGTCATTCTCCATCGGGTCGCTGAGTGAGATCGTACAGCTGGCATTGGAGTCTCCGGTCTGGGACGACGGCATTGAGGTCGTGTCGGGAACACCCCAGTGGATCAGACTGCACGTCCGCTGTGACATGCAGGCTGCCGACCGCCTTTTGCATTTCATGGGCGAAATCACCGAACTTGAATTGCCGGAGGATGAGCGGAGGGATATCGGCACTGCCTTCCGTGAAATGCTGCTGAATGCGATGGAGCACGGCGGTCACTTTGATCCGACGCAGTACGTCGAGATATCGTACGTACACGCCAGTCACATGGTGATGTGCCGAATCAAGGATCCCGGGGAGGGGTTCTCTTTGGAGGAAATGCGTCATGCGGCGGTGGGAAATCCACCTGGAGATCCGACGGCTCATATCGCCCTCCGCGATGAGCGCGGCATGCGTCCCGGAGGCTACGGAGTTTTGCTGGCCAAACACCTGGTAGATGACCTCATCTTCGGTGAGCGGGGTAACGAAGTCCTGCTGGTGAAGTACCTCAATCCGACCGTTGGGAAGAATACATAACTGAGCCCCCGCCCGCACTCACAATCCTGCGAAACCAAACGAGGGAAAAATTTCCGTCTCGAACAGGGTCTCCGCCCTAGCATAGGACTAGCCTCAGTTGCCTGCCCCGTGTGATCCGCAAGGGTAATGTTGCCAAACGTTGCAGCCCATCGGGGTGATTGTGCCGGTAAGTGGCTCCTTGCTGGCACAAACCATGCTCTCGCTCGGTTACACACGGGACCCGCGCTCGACACCAGAACGTTCGGTCCCGAAGTCAGGAAGCCAACCTCCAAGACTGAAAGCGTGCACCGCCACTTGGCTGTACTCCAAATCTCGGGGCAGAACCATAGTCAGCGCTGTAAACCAGGCCGAGGGAGGAGCACCCACGAAGAAGTTGTCGGACAATGCATTACTATGTCGCGTTGCTGATGGCGAACCGCGCCTTCTCGCAGTGCTGTGAGTTTCCCAGGGAGGGATCCTCTAATAGATTGGGCAAATTTTGCGTGACTATACCCCACTCCGCAGATCGACTCTCTGTGTCGGCAGGAGTAAGACTAAAATCGCCGCAATAACCAGGCAGACTCCGACAAAGGCCAGGCCCCAAGCGGTGCTACCAGTCTGCTTGGCGATGGTACCTATGACATACGGTCCAACGAACCCTCCCAAGTTACCGATGGAATTAATGAGGGCGATACCGGAAGCCGCGGCCACTCCCGTCAGGAACTGGCTGGGGAATGACCAGAACGGGCCGAAAGAGCTGTCTATGCCAACGGCCATCAGTGCCAGCAAAGCGATGGAGATAACCGGAGATGTCATGTGCCCCACGAAGAGCAGCGCGACACCGCCCAGCACGGCGGGGATAGCGGCATGGTAACGCCGTTCCAAGGTTCGGTCGGAATGGCGAGAGATGATGATCATTGCAATCAATCCACAGAGATGCGGGACCGCTACCAGCATGCCCACGTAGGTACTGGTATAGAGCTTGGAGAAGGCTTTGATCACAGTAGGCAGCCAGAAGTTCATCGAGTACAAACCGATAATGAAGAAGAAATAAATCGCGGTCAGGTGCCAGACCCGTGGGCTGGTGAGAGCGCCGCGAATCGAGACGTGGGCGTTGCCCTTTAGCATCTTGGCCTCACGCTCGTGCTCCAGTTCGGCCTCGAGCCACCCTTTCTCTTCGCTCGAAAGGAACTTGGCGTTCTCCGGTTTGTTCGGCAATACCGCATAAACGACAAAACCAAGAACTACGGCTGGAAGCGCTTCGAGTGCGAAGAGCCAGCGCCAGCTGGGGATGCCAGCCCAGTGCACGTGGTCGAGGATCAGTCCGGAGATCGGGGCGCCGATAATGGCGGAAATAGGCTGGGCTGTCATGAAAAAGGCCACTGCCTGCGCCTGTTCGCGCTGCCGGAACCAATAGGTGAGATAGAGGATCATTCCCGGGAAAAAGCCCGCCTCGGCGATGCCCAGCAGAAAGCGCACAACATACAGGTGCATGGCGGTATTGACAAATGCGGTGGCGGCGGAGACCACGCCCCAAGAGATCAGGATACGGCCAATCCAAACGCGCGCGCCGATCCTGTGCAGGAGGATGTTACTGGGAATCTCGAAGAGAAAATAGCCGATAAAGAAGATGCCGGCAAGCAAGCCAAATTGTTGGGCAGAGATGGCCAGCTGCTTGTTCATAGTCAGGGCTGCGAACCCGACATTGACACGATCAAGAACTGCAACGATATAAAGAATGAACAGGAATGGCAGCAGCCTGACTTGTATCTTGCGGACCGTCTTCGCTTCAATGTCGGCAGTCGCGGCAGGAGGAGAGGGAGTCATAGCCGTGCTCTGGTAACTCCGCGAATGGGAACGGGAACAGGGATTTTGTAACACCGCAGAGGGAGAAGTCCTGTGAGCGCAATCACGCACTGCTGTGATTGCGTCAGCGGACACAATCCGGGGGCTGGGAAGCCCCCTGAGGCACAGGTCCGTCGGATTTGTGCTGCGATCCTACTGGGTCACGGTCTTAACAGCATCGCCAACTTTGAAGTCAGAGCCAGAAACAGCCGTCGCAACCGCGGAAATAGCATCCACATCGATCAAGCGAATCACGCCAACAGGGGAGGTCATGCGACGAATCACCTGTCCGGTCGCCGGGTCCTTGATCTCCTTCGTCACGCGCTGTACCGTCAACTGATCTCCAACCTTCAAGCCCGCCTTCGCTCCAACGTTGAGAACGATCTGACCGCCGTCCACCGCCGCGACGAACCCTTCTACCTCAATGGTGCGGGCTTCTAATTTGGAGCTGTCGGCAACGAGCCCTGCACTCATCTGCTTGACCGCCGCGCTCACTGCCTCGCCCAGGATGGTCTGCTGGAAGTCGCTGCTGCCGAAGTCCACGGCACCTGAGCCCCATCCATGCCAGTTGCCTCCCCCACCCAATAGTGAAGTGCTTTCCCGCTGTGACTCACCTTTGCCGTCAGCCACGCCCATGATTTCAGCCGTATCAATGTTCACAATACGCGCGTCAACAACGACGATAGCCTTGCTCTTTTTTTGGTGAAAGCCACCCAGACCATAACCACCATACCAGCCACCGCCGGCGCCGCCGACATTCGTGTTCTTGGTCTCGTTTCCGAACTGAGTAACGCTGCCGACGATGATGGCGTCCACACCGAGGATTTTGCCCAGTTTTGCAGCGGAGTTGGGATTCGCACGATCGCTGTTGGAGAAGTTCTGCTCGGCGAGGATTTTATCCATCGCCTTGCGTTCAATCACTGAGTAGGTGCCGTCCTGCACCAGATTTCTCACCAGCAGGTCAGCGATCCCCTTCCCAACGTCCACATTGGTCCCGAAGACGGCGGCCGAGCTGCTCTGTACCGTAGCAAAGTCGAAATCGAACACAGCGACGCGCTTCTTGCGTCCCTGCGGTTGCGCCGGCGCATTTGCAGCGGTCGCCGCCGCTGACGGCGCCGAGGTTGACTGCGCTTCTGCTCCCGGCAGCAGAAACGCCAACAAAACTAAAGTGGCCAAAAAACTTTTGTTCATCATGCTTCTCCCCGCATCAATGCTTGTGAAT
>CAZDYZ010001111.1:0-8638 GCA_964509525.1 uncultured Acidobacteriaceae bacterium | reverse complement strand
GCGGTGATAGGTGCGAGCAGGATGCCATCGCGATAATGCCCTGCCGCGACGTAATACCCCGGCAGCGCCGTTGTGCCCAGGATCGGAAGCCCGTCGGGCGATCCGGGACGCAATCCCGCCCAAGCATCGTGGATGCGCATCCTTCCAATCTCGGGTACTACCTTGGTGGCGGCCTGATGCAAGCGCCGCACGGTCGTAGCCTCTACGCGCTTGTCAAAGCCGGCCTCCTCAACGGTGGCGCCGAGAATGATCCGTCCATCGCTACGCGGGATCAAGTACACCTCGGGAGTGCGCACGGTGTGCTCGATCAGCGGGCCTCCGTGATGTTTTCCTGGTGGCGGTACCACGCAGAGCATCTGGCCTTTCACTGGTCGCGTCGGCGCCCCAAAAGGCTTGATCTGTGCCGCCCACGCACCGGCACAGTTCACAACCACCTTTGCAGCATAAAAAGATTTTGTGGTACGGACGCCAGTCGCGTGACCAGCGAGTACAGCCACCTCGGTAACCGCTGATCCTGTAGCGAAATCAACGCCGCGGTTTCGCGCAGCTTTTTCCAGCGCGCTGCCTAGTTTTCGCGGATCGATGCTGCGCTCGGGCATCAGGTATGCTGGTCCGCGCAGCGTCACCAGTGGCTCCATGCGAGAAATCTCCCCATCATCAAGCAGGCGGGCGCCCTGGCAACTGGGCAATTCGTCAGCCGCTGGAAAGGCTATGGTTCCCGCGTCGCGCAGGTCAGGCGATTCGAAGGCTTCATCGCGCAGTTCGTGCACAAATTGCGGATACATGCGCGCGCTGGCTTCGATCATATCTGCCAGCTCAGGAGGATTGTGCGGATCGCAGTGCGCGATCATGCCTCCAGCAGCGTGCGTGGCTTCGCGAGCAGGCTCACCTTTCTCGACCACCAGCACGCTCGCGCCCCCGCGCTGCAAGCGCCACGCCAGCGAGAGTCCGATCACCCCTCCTCCGATGATAACGACTTCCCAGGTCTTCACAGCTTGATTGTAGTGGAGAGTCTTGCCTGTTCGAGACTTACGTGGATCTCGCAATCCCTGCGAACTCGCGAACGGAAATAGACAACAGTTCCCTGTGCAAACAGGCTGCCACTCTTCCAGTTACCTCTGATAGCGCGGAGGATGGCCCCTACGAGGGCTCATTGACAGAGATTTCCCGCTCCCCCAGAATTGATGAGAGAAAGGATCCATTGATGTTGTTAAACGAAGCTGAGAGTAGCCCTCTCGAAGACTCCCCTTCCGAGCCCGCTTCCGGCAAGAGCGGCATTCTAAAGTATGTGTTGCTTGCGGTTGCCGCCGTGTACGTGGTCGCCTCGCTGTACCTCATGTATGACATGCGCGGGCGCCTGGCGACCCTGGAACAAAAGCAGCAGACACTGGAAACAGCACAGGCTGATCTCAACAACCGCATCCATGCCACTTCTTCAGAGTTCAAACAGGCACTGAACACAGAAGTCGGCCTTACCAAGCAGGAAATCGCGCAACGGGCAGCCGACTTGGAACGTCAGCAGAAAGCAGCGTCTGCCAAGTTGGCAGCCGCCCAGAGCCAGCAGGGCCAGCAGATTGCTGCCGTGAGTGGCGAGGTGACCGGCGTAAAAAGCGAAGTGGGAGTTGCCAAGACTGACATTCAGAAGACGCAAACCGATCTGGCAGCCACCAACGCAAAGCTGGAGCGCACCATTGGCGATCTTGGCAAGCAAAGCGGCCTGATCGCCCACAACAGCGAAGAACTGGAGATGTTAAAGCGCAAGGGAGAGCGCAACTACTACGACTTCACTCTTCAAAAAAATGCCAGGACGCCAGTCTCGACTGTCAGCTTGCAACTGAAGAAAGTTGATCCCAAGAAGAGCAGATTCACGCTGAATGTGATCGCCGACGATCGCACAATCGAGAAGAAGGACCGTACTCTTCTCGAGCCGTTGCAGTTCTACACTGGGCGTGACAAATTGCTCTATGAGCTGGTCGTCTTTTCGGCGGACAAGAACAGCATCAGCGGCTATTTGAGCACGCCCAAGACCGCTCCGACACCGGTCACGCCGTAACTTCAGCTGCGATCGAGTCCCACCCAGAGGCTCGCCATCCGCGAGCCTTTTGTGACTTTGCGCGAGATAATGGCGACTACTTCGTTGTCGCACTCTTTTCGCGCAGCACGATCGAGCTCTGGTCGTAAGGTACGATCGTAACGTTTAAGTCCTTACGCGAATCGAACTGCTCCTTCGTAACCGGGAACGACACGACTACGGTACCCTTCTGCTCGGCGCCAGGCGCGATTTTGGATTCTACAGTCAGCGGTTGTGTACTGTGCTCTTTTAGCTCGGGATAGGCCATGAAGTAGCGATCGTAGTCAGTCGGAGAAGCGGCTTCGTCGGATAGATCCTGGTCCGTCTTAAGGTTTGCGGTTATCGTCTTGACGTAGAGTGTCTTGTCTCCCACATTGCGTAGCGTAACCTGCAGTAGCACCATGGCGTTGCTCATATTTGCCGGTTGGCTGAAATACACCGCGTCGATGCCGCCCTGGGCTATGGGCTTGGCGCGAAACAGAAATGCGACGACGCCGACCACAATGGCAACAACGACTAATGCGATCGCCACTGGAGCCGCGGGCGGCAGCGTGCGCTTCGCGCTGTCGAATTCTTCGGTGATTGGAACGTGTCCGGCATCATATTGCCGAGCAGCAGGTTTTCCCGGCACTTTCTTGTCAGCCATGAATCCCTCCAGCTAATCAGGGGGCGCCTCACCGCTGTGATTTCGCACCCAAATTGTGGTTCCGCGTGAGCCGCTCAGCACCGATGGAGGAACCTCTCTGTCACAGCAAGAGCAAGCTCCTCGACGCGCCCACACCGTCGGACTTCGACCGGACGTCAATTCAACGACGGTGAGACAATGCCGGGCTAAGGATCGCAATAGCCGATCGTGTTGTCCCTATGACGTCAGCTCACCGGCCACTGATGTTTCATCGCACGGCGAAATTCCTTTTCCGGCAGAGTATTCAGCACATCCTTCGGCGTAAGCCACGCCCGGCGCGCCTGAAGGATACCGTACTTGATCATCTCGAAGTGCGAGGTATGGTGGGCGTCAGTATTGATAACGATCTTCACTCCCCGCTCACGCGCCATGCGAAGATGTACATCGCTCAGGTCAAGTCGGTCTGGATAAGCATTCAGCTCCATCGCAACCTTATTCTGCAGGGCGGTCTTCAGCACCGCGTCCATATCGAACGGGTAGGCGTCACGCCGCAGCAGGAGCCGGCCTGTGGGATGCCCCAGTATCGATACGTTCTTATTGTTCAGCGCGCGCAGCAGACGGTCGGTCATCTGCTGTGGCTCTTGGTTGAATGCCGAGTGGACACTGGCTACGACGACATCCATCTGTTCGAGCACGGAGTCCGAGAGATCGAGCGCTCCCTCAGCCAGAATGTCCACTTCCACTCCGGCCATCACGGTGATTCCTTTGATCCGTTCATTGGCGGTTCGAATGCGCGCGATGTGCTCCACTGCTCGTTTGTCGTCCAGACCGTTAGCAAATGCAAGGTTCTTGGAGTGGTCGGTGATGGCAATGTATTGATAGCCGCGATCCCGCGCTGCGCCGGCCATTTCTTCGATGGTGCAGCGACCATCGGTTTCAATCGTGTGCATGTGCACTTCCCCGCGCAGGTCTTTGGCTGTGATTAGGTCAGGCAGCTTGTGCTGTGCGGCGGCTTCGATCTCACCGCAGCTCTCGCGCAGTTCGGGAGGAATCATCTCCAGCTTGAGCTTGCCGTAGATTTCATCTTCCGTGCTGCTGGCCTCCCGCTTGTTGTTGTCCAGTCGAAACAGCCCATATTCGCTAAGCGTGAAGCCCATTTTCAGCGCACGCTGGCGCAGCGTCACGTTATGGTTCTTCGAACCAGTAAAGTACTGCATGGCCGCGCCATAAGACTCCGGTGGCAACATGCGCACGTCCACTTGCATACCACTGCGCAGTTTGAAGCTGACCTTGTTATCCCCCTTGGCCAGGACCTCGAGCATGCCGGGGAAACACAGAATCTCCTCGATGAGATGGGCGCGCTTCCCCTCATCGACGCAACACGGACCGGTGATGAGGATGTCGAGGTCGCCCACGGTTTCGCGGCCACGCCGCAACGAGCCAGCAGGCGTGATCCTGTCGATGCCTTGGATGTGCTTCAGGTGTTCGGTCAGTTTCTGGGCAGTGCGGTCTGCTTCATCCAGCAAAAAGCGGCCTGTGATGCGGCGATAATTCTCAATGGCCTTCAGGATCTTCTGCTCGCTTTTCTCGCTCAGGCGTGGCAGCTCTCGTAGCTTGCCCTCGCGAGCTAGCTTTTCCACACCAGAGACATCGCTGACCTGAAAGGCACTCCACAGCAGTGCAATGGTTTTCGGACCAAGCCCCTGGATCTTCAGCAGCTCCAGCATCGACGGCCGGTATTTCGCCAGCAGCGCCTGATGCACCTCCAGCTTACCGTCGCGGCACAGTTCCTGGATGTTGGCAGCCATGCCCTTGCCGATGCCTGGAATCTCCAGCAGCCTCTTCGGCTCTTCGATCAGCGCAGAGACTTGCTCGGGAAGCCCTTCGAGTGCTTCAGCCGCCCGACGGTAGGACCGGATGCGAAACGAGTCGTCGCCGTTGATCTCCATCAGATCTGCGGTTTCATAGAAGACGTTGGCGATGGCCTTGTTGTCCACGCAGAATATCCGAGCGAAATTGTAACGTGTACAAGCCCTTTGCGCCTGGTAGGGCTAACTTCCGCCTGTCAGTTCCTTAACATACTCGTGCAACGGCATTCCGAAGAAGTCAGTGATCTTTCCTGAGGCGCGATAACCGTTTTTTTCGTAGAAGCGCGTGGCCCGTTGCAGTGGCTCCGTTGTGTCGAGAGTGATTCGCGAGCATTTGCTGCGCACCAGCTCGGCCTCGGCTGCCTGCAGCAGTTTCTCCGCAATACCTCGGCCTTGCCAATCGGGTAATACTGCCATTCCGCGCAAGTGCCCCTCATCGCTGCTTATCCTCGTGCAGGAGACCGTACCGATAACGTGACTGTCGCCTTGCAGTGCAACAAAGATATGCATGGACGCAAGACGCTCCTGAAATCCTTCCGGAGAGAGCACTGTGTCGCGGAATGCTTCCGGCGTGTAGCTGGTGCGATAAGCGTCGAAAGCCGTCCGCAGACAAGCAAGAATGCCTGTGCCATCATTCTCGGTGGCGTTGCGGATGTCGAAGCCGGGCCACGGGTTACGCAGTTGTGCACCCACGGCACCCTCCTCGGCTATTTTCCTGCGCCCGCCGTTAGCCCGGCAACTACAGGTCCCGATGGATTGAGAGAAGCCAGACAAGTTGGGTCACCTGGCACGCGGAAGAGGTACCTGATAGACAATTGGAGGCAATCGGATGGCTGTCTTGGCGGCGAAATAGAGAAAGCCTCTTCCGCCGCGCGGACCGGGGTTTCTCGAACTGTAGCGAGGACCTCTACTGAACCCTCGTTACGTTTCCTGCTTGAGGACCTTTCTGACCGTCGACAATCTCGAACTCGACCTGATCGCCCTCCTGCAAACTCTTGTATCCGTCCGTGTTGATCGCACTGTAGTGCACGAATACATCCGGATGACCATCGTCGCGACCGATAAAGCCAAAGCCTTTCGCATTATTGAACCACTTAACGGTTCCCTTCAATTTCACTTTTGTCTTCCTCCGGCATAGCCCATAAGCACCCCCACCCCGAGGATGCCGGTCTTGAATTGCGTCAATCAGGTCGGGCCCAGAAGCCAAGGTCCAGATTGGACTCGTTTCCTGGCGGAACTTCTGGCAGGCAGGACTATGGCCTGTTGAACAGCGTGTCACAAGTGTGCTCCCGTTTCGTGGTGGGCGTCAAGACGATAGACATCTTTAGCGCCGCATTTTTGGCGGGTCCACGTCGCTTTTACCGGTTTTTTGTGATGTGATCTTTCCCTTGCAAATGGCGGACCATTCCCGCCTTTGTCACGCTTCGCAGCGGCGGAGGAATTCGGCTAGCCAGAGCAGGCCGGCAATCGTCTTGCCGTCTCGAATTTTGCCCGACTGGATCATCTGAAGGGCTCGCGAAAGAGGCATTAGATGCCAGGCTATGACCTCGTCTTCTTCGGGCTGCGCCTTCCCAGGCGTTAGCTCCCTGGCGAGATAGACCGTCATGGTTTCATCTATAAAACCGGGACTGGGATAGAAGTACAGAGCTCGCGACCAGTGCTTTGCGCGATATCCCGTTTCCTCTCGCAATTCGCGCTTGGCACTGGAAAGTGCTTCCTCGGCGGAGTCGATGCTGCCTGCCGGCAGCTCCCACAGATACTGGGCGGCAGCGTAGCGATATTGGCGCTCTAGCAGCACGCTCGGCTCCGGCCCGGCGTCATCGATGGCCAGAATCACAACCGATCCCGGATGGCGCACTATGTCGCGCTGCACCACGACTCCGCTGGGCTCTTTCACGCGATCCACTGTGACGCGAAAGATGCGCCCCTCAAAGACAGTCGTCGACGACAGAACATGAACTTTGCTTTTCGTGCGTAATTGCTTGTCTGATGTTGGCTTACGATTCGACCGGCGACTGCCTGGACTCTTAGATCGCATGGTCTATCACTATAAGCCATCTGGGTAGGTTGTCGTAGACGCCGGCAGGAGGAGGTGGGCGCTTTACGGTTGTTGTGAATCCGGTGCGAGCCGAAGAGTAACGCAAAGCTGGTCGCCAACTCCTCTGCTGGTTGGGCTGGGCGGCCATTTGCGAAATGTCCCCCACGGTTCTGCTATTCTGCGTGCCGTGCGAAGACAATCAGAGGCAATACCCACGCTCACGGTGAGCATTGTTGGAGCTGGCAACCTCGGTAGAGTGTTGGCTTTGTCCCTCTCGAGGGCAGGATATAAGGTGCAGTGCATTGTCACGCGCACCAAAAAAGCGGTGCAGCCACGCACGAAAGCTCTTGCTCGCAAGCTGAAGGCGCACCTTGTCGAACTTGGCAAAGAGCCACTCCACACGGATCTGGTATGGATCACTGTACCGGATGACTCCATCGCACAAGTCGCCGGCAAACTGGCAGGCGTACAGGATTGGAGGGGAAAAATCGTCTTTCACTCTAGCGGAGCTCTTACCAGCGACGAGCTTGCTTCGCTGCGGTCAGGTAAGGCACGAGTCGCATCTGTTCATCCCATGATGACCTTTGTTCGTGGCTCTGCGCCGAACGTGGCTGAAGCCGTATTTGCGCTTGAAGGTGACGTCGCTGCAACCCGCGTTGCGAGGGAGATTGTTGAGCGCCTCGGAGCGGATGCCTTTCCGATTCGCAAGCAAAACAAGGTCCTTTACCACGCCTTCGGAAGCTTCGCCTCTCCGTTGGTTATTGCTCTGATGGCCTCGCTCGAGCAAGTGGCGCTGGCCGCTGGCATTGCAAAACGAAAGATCAAGCCAGTGATCGTTCCTCTGCTCCGGCAAACCCTGCGCAACTACCTGAAGCAGGACGCGGCATCGGCTTTCAGTGGTCCATGGGCGCGCGGTGATGTCTCTACCCTGCGAAAGCACCTGCAAGAACTGAAGAGCGTTCCTGAGGCGCGTGCGGTTTATCTTGCTCTGGCGAAGTCAGCAGTCAAGAGCTTGCCTGTAAGAAATCGGAAGGCCGTAGAGCGGGAGTTGCAGAACCCTGAAAAGTGATCCGGGCTCGAAACCGCACACGGGTGAATTGCGGCAGGGCGCCAAGGGATCGCATCCAGCAGACGCTGGCTGGCTGATATTTCCCCATCCACAGCGATTCGTAAGCAACCACCAAAATACCGGGTTCCGGATGGCGTTATGCAGCTCAGTGCCCCCTTACCACCCCGTGAACAGGTGCCCCATCTTCTCTTTTTTCGTACGCAGGTAGGCTTCAGAGTGCTGGTAGGGCTGGACGTCAGCGGAGACCCGCTCCACGACTTTGATTCCGGCCGCCTCAACAGCGGCAACCTTGTCGGGATTGTTGGAGATAAGGCGCACTTCTTTCACACCCAACTGCCGCAAGATCTCCGACGGTAACTTGTACTCGCGGTAGTCGTTGTCGTAGCCCAGTTCGACATTGGCCTCAACTGTATCCAGACCTATGTCCTGGAGTTCGTACGCCTGGAGCTTGGCCATCAGACCGATACCGCGCCCCTCCTGCTGTTCGTAGACCAGGACACCGGCTCCCGCGTCGGCGATCATCGCAAGAGCGAGCTCAAGCTGTTGGCGGCAATCGCAGCGCATGGAACCGAACACGTCGCCGGTGAGACACTGCGAGTGAATGCGGACCAGAGGCGGCGCGGAATGAATGTCTCCCATTACCAGCGCAACTCCACCCTCGGTGGCCCCTTCTCTCCTCTCGGCTGCTGTGCTATCGGCCCCGTTTGGCGAGAACCTGGCGGGTGGAGCTTCAGGGACACCTTCGAAACCATAGATGCGGAACTGTCCCCAGCGCGTTGGGAAGTTCGCCTCGGCTACCTTTTTTACGGTCAGACGGGTCACAGTTTGATTATAAGCTGCTGGAGTCAGGGCCGATGTTTAGCCGTCACTGCTCGCTGTGTCACAAGGCACGTAAAAGGGCGGCCTTTGCAGGCCGCCCTCCGGCGATCGCTTCCTCACATGATCTTATCGATGTCCACCGCCGGAG
>CAZDYZ010001110.1:0-2876 GCA_964509525.1 uncultured Acidobacteriaceae bacterium | reverse complement strand
TCCCAACTTGATGCGCTACTGACCAGGGCCTTCGCCGTCGCCAAGCGCGTGCGTACGGAAACCGCAATTGCGACGTCGGCAGTGTCGGTAGCATCGGTCGCGGTCGATTTGGCGAAGAAGATCTTTGGCAACCTGCAAGGTAAGAACGTTTACCTGGTCGGGGCGGGAAAGATGTGCGAGCTTTCCGCGCGCCATCTGGTAGCCCATGGAGCCGCGCAAATCTACGTAGCCAATCGCACGTTCGAGCGCGCTGTGGCCCTGGCGAAAAAGTTCAATGGTCAAGCGCTTCCTTTCGAGCAACTCTACGAGACGGTTCCGAGCGCCGATATCGTTATCAGCTCCACAGGTTCGACCAATGCCGTTTTTCGCAAAGAGCACGGCGAGAAGTTCCTGAGCCGCCGCAAGAACCGTCCCATGTTTTTCATCGATATCGCGGTTCCGCGCGACATCGATCCGGAGATGAACAAGCTGGACGGCATCTTCGTGTACGACATCGATGACTTGCAGCAGGTCGTATCGTCGCACATCGCAGACCGCAGGACCGAGGCCGATCGCGCCGAAGCTATCGTGCAACTCGAAGTTGAGAAGTTCCAGTCGCGTTTGCAGACGCTCGATGTAGTGCCGACCATCGTTTCGTTGCAGGAACACCTGGAAACGGTGCGTCAGGCCGAGATCGATCGTGTGCGCGGGCGACTGGGAACGTTGACTCCTGAACAGGAACTGGCGGTCGAAGCATTAACCCGCGGCATCATCAACAAAATCATGCATACCCCGATTACGACTCTTAAGAGTGCGGCACGCGAATCGACGGAAGCGACGACCGTGATAGACCTGGTGCGCAAGCTGTTCGGGTTGCGTGATGTGAGGAAGGTGGTGCCAAAGGAATCTGCCAACACGAGCGGTGCCACGACAGGGGTTCAGCACTGATGGCACGTCTCCGAATCGGATCTCGCGGATCACAACTCGCTCTCTGGCAATCCAACCACA
Source organism: uncultured Acidobacteriaceae bacterium (assembly GCA_964509525.1). Classification (GTDB taxonomy): domain Bacteria; phylum Acidobacteriota; class Terriglobia; order Terriglobales; family Acidobacteriaceae; genus Bog-257. Next base: position 1,889 of record CAZDYZ010001110.1, on the reverse strand, counting down.
TCTCGGCGTTGCTTCGCGAGCGCGGTCAAGAGGTCGAAATTGAAGTCATCAAGACCACCGGAGACAAGATCATCGATGTTGCACTTGCAAAGGTCGGCACAAAGGGCATGTTCACCAAGGAGATTGAAGAGGCGCTAGGCGAAGGCCGCGTAGATTGTGCCGTGCACAGCCTGAAAGACTTGCCAACGCAGCTGACTCCCGGCTTCGAGCTGGTTGCGGTTACCACGCGCGCTAATGCGCGCGACGCATTTCTTTCGACGAGGTATGACAGCCTTAGTGCTCTGCCGAAGGGCGCGCGCGTGGGCACAAGCAGCCTGCGGCGTCAGGCACAGTTGAAAGCTATGCGGTCAGATTTGGAGGTTCATCCGTTGCGGGGAAACGTTGATACTCGCGTACGCAAGTTGGAGGAAGGAGAATACGACGCCATCATCCTGGCTGCCTCTGGACTAATGCGACTTGGTAAAACGCGGTGGGTGAGGGAGGTGCTATCCGAAAATTTCATGTGCCCCGCCGCGGGACAGGGAGCACTTGGGATTGAAATCCGCGAAGGCGATGTTGCGATGCGGGAACAGCTGGCGTTTCTCAACGATCCGGCGACGTGCGCCGCGACCAGATGCGAGCGCGCGTTGCTTAACAAACTCGGTGGTGGATGCCAGGTTCCCATCGGAGCATTTGCCGAGCTGAACGCCGGCGTTTTACGGCTAACTGCAATTGTGGCTCGTCCGGATGGATCGGAAGTGCTGCGTGAACAACAGAATGGGAGTGAACCCGTAACACTTGGCGAGCAAGTGGGCGACACTTTGCTTGGCCGCGGCGCAACCAGAATTCTTGAGGATGTTTATGGAGCGACAGCAGAGGTGCCGTTACAACCATAAGAAGTCGGCAGCTCTGGCTTGCAACAGCCCGATGTTACCTCGGTTCGAGGGCGTCGCCAAGGGTTGCGTGGACTTAGATCAAGGATTCTAGCGTTGCGTACCAGTTCAAATACCAAAGCTTCCAGGAAGAAACTTCCGCTTGCCGGATGTCGCGTGTTGGTTTCGCGGGCCAAGAAGCAGGCGGGCGCTCTATCCTCCACCCTGAGGGCACTGGGCTGCCAAGTCCTCGAAATTCCTTTCATTGAGATTTGCAAGCCCAGCTCCTACCGATTGCTGGATTCAGCCTTGCGGAAACTCGCAAACTACGACTGGCTCATTCTCACCAGCGTCAATGGAGTAGAAGCGCTTTTCGAGCGCTTGGCAAGGAAGCGCATGGATGTCTCTGTCCTTGCCCATCTGAAGATCGCGGCGATTGGCCCCGCCACCAGGCAGGCGGTCGAGATGCATGGATTACGGGTGACGATCACACCGAAAGAATACGTGGCTGAGTCGGTGGTCGCCGCGCTGCATCGTCGTGTAAGGGACAAGAATGTCCTACTAGTACGCGCGAAGGTTGCGCGTGACGTCATTCCACGCGAGTTGCGCAACTTCGGCGCTCGCGTTGATGTCGTTGAAGCGTACGAAACCGTTGCGCCGACGTCATCGCGGTACCGCTTGCGTACCGCTCTCGCCAGTAAGAAGAAGCCGCACGCGATCACCTTCACCAGTTCTTCGACCGTCCGAAATTTTGTGCAGCTGCTCGGATTACGGAAAGCGCGCGCTGTACTGCGGAAGGCGACAGATCATCATGGCGTTCATAGTGCATCGATTGGTCCGGTCACGTCGGCGACGTTGCGCGAGTTCGGCCTTCCAGTGGACATCGAAGCCCTGGAGTACACGATTCCAGGCCTGGTAGCTGCGCTTGTGCGCCAAGCGTATCGCGTTCGGAATACGCGCAATTGATCTGGCAGAGCATGGGGTGGTCGTATGCGGGTAGCCAGGTCCCAGCCAAGCTGCTACGCTTTCTACGTGACC
>CAZDYZ010001109.1:0-1599 GCA_964509525.1 uncultured Acidobacteriaceae bacterium | reverse complement strand
GACCGAGGGTCAGAGCGAATACTGTTATTGATCGGGCATATCGCATGGAAGGCCTCCGTTAGAACGTTTGCGGAATAGTGTGGTTGGAGTACGCAGGAAGAAGCAAGTCCTGCGTGAAATAGACTTTGACGCGGTGGCCTTCACGAATCGTGATGGTGGGCGGTATCTGAATAAAGCGGTCGAGGATGGTGGTGGCCGACTGGGAAACGCTACCCGCAGCTCCAGTCGTGAACGCCTGGGACCCGCTCGTGGTAATCGTGCCGCCACCCTGAGTGATTTGCGCCGCACCGGCAACCACACCCAAGGCTATCGAGGTGCCGAAAATCTGGAGATAGTGGTTGTTGACTTTGTCCTTTAATCCTTCCTCTCCGATCTGGTCGAGGCCGTGGAATTGATCGAGATCGACGGAGTACCCGTCGGGCATGATTAAGCGGTGAAAAACCACGGCCATCCGTCTTTGCTGGCCAAACCCCGCTGCGCCGATCTTCCTTGCTTCGCCTAGAACGACCGTCCCTTCTGGAATAATGACGTGTTGGTGGTCGTGGGAATACAGGGGGTTGGACACTAGGACTTTGACCGGTCCAACGGCATCGCCGTCCAAGCGATTCATCAGCACTGTGTCAAGAACCGAGCCCTCGTAGATGAGGTACGGTTGCCCGGAAGCAGAATCAATATTGGCTTCTTGTGGGCGTTTGTAGCCAGCATCGGCTTCAGGCTGTTTCGGCCTTTCTCCAGTCGACGATTTGACAAGGTCGCTGGTTTGACGTTCCGTGGGGTCATATTGAGTCGGCGTCGACTGACTTGGCTGCGGGGGTTGTTCGGACGGGTTCGAATACACAAGGTTGGAGGCGAAACGAGCGTTGTCAGTCCGCTCCCGCTCCTTTGCCGCAATCATCTGTGCCTGTTGTTGATCGGGCGTGAGCTGTGCCTGCGCATTAGGCTGCGGCAATTGCGGACAGGGCCGGCCGGGAACACAGGGGACGGCAACGCCAGTCGGTCCATAGCCTGCTGCTGCAGCTTGCTGCGCGGGCGTCGCAGACGCCAGCGCAGGATCCGGCGTTGCTGCCGCTGCTAGTGCTGCCTGCTGCTCCTTCTGACGTTCCGCCTGGAGCTGGTTCTTCAACTCCTGTACGTTGCTGTCTGTGTTGTCCTGGAGTGTAGGCTGCGGCGGTTGGCCCTTGGTAGCAGCCTGTTGTGCAGGCGATTTCTTGCCAGAAGAACTGAACAGCGCTGCCACAATTACCAGAAACACCGCACCCAGATACACGAAGGTCTTGAGATTCTTTTGCAGGACGCCCTTTGGCAGTTCGAGATAGCGTCGCAATGCAGGTTCGCTGCGCGGAGGAAAAATGTTTTCGGTCATGACTGCTGTCCCTTGCGAGTGAACTCCATCCGCTTTTTCCCAAGCTCAACGTAGCCTTCGTCCATGACTTTGGGGATGATGTACGTGCCCTCTCGCAAGTCATACGTGACGAGGTTAGGCTTGCCGTCTTTCATCTCGTACACGCTGAACTTTTCCGGCGCGTTGGTTTTGATGTAGGTGAATTTGTCATCGTGGTAAATCGACTGGATGTCGAAGGGCGGTTGGTTGGCCTTGTA
>CAZDYZ010001108.1:0-3766 GCA_964509525.1 uncultured Acidobacteriaceae bacterium | reverse complement strand
CTCGCAATAGCGCGTGCAGAATTCACTACGTAGTAGTTGCGACAAACCGTTCATGACAGGTCAGATGACGTTTTCGTTACCCACAGAGGCGTGCTTCCCCTGCGCTGTTCCAGGCGACGCCACCTGTCCAATCTCGCAGACCCAGTCATACTCCAGACCGTCCAAGATGCCGTAGACCTCAATGGTACCCCCGTTCGCACCCGGCTCCACAAACCCAATCCAACCACTATCTTGGTCGCTTTCGGATTGCAGGCTGTCGGCGACGTCGGAAGGCGGGGATCCGGAAACCCCATATCCGGTAATCAGGCCGTCATTGACCATAACGACGCCGTTCAGCGGACGTCTGCTTTTGCGGTCAACGGCCCAACCTTCGACCCTGAGTCCGCCCGAGCTTTCGCTGAACGATCGTACAAGGTTGATGCCCCCCAAGCACCAATTCGATGGTTTCACCTTGTAGACGGCTGTAAGAGGCTGATTTATTGCTCGCGCTTTCTGGGTGGCGAAGATGGACAATCCGTGCTCCCGGAAATATGCGGCAACGCTCCACAACATGGGGGGAGAGGACCAGATCGTGTCCTCCATTAACTTATCATCATGGACTCCGGCAAGCAGGGCGAAGCCGGCTAGGTCTCTCTCGAACTTCGTGTCTCTCGCCATTTCCAGGACCGATCCGTACCACAGCGCTGACGTGGCGAACAACGCCACGATGACCAGCAAGAAGGCGGCCAGGGCCTTCCTTGCCTTCCGCACCATCAGAGAGGTCATCAGCAACAGGGCGAAGGCAAACCAGAACAGCAAGGCATAACTCTGATAACGGGAGGACAAGGCCTGCTCGGTGCCAAAGTTGATGCGTCCCAACGCGGTTACGCAGGCCGTTAGGAACACGTAACCCATAAGCGCGAGCAAGCCGATGGTGAGGGTGCGGTCACGGGCCGAAAGATTGCGAACCACCCAAAATGTCAAACCGCAAACCAGTGTGAATCCTACGGCGCCTAACTGTAACGACCAGTGCAGATGTGTATTGGGAACAAAGCTGTTGCCAAAGTACTTCGCCACGTACTTGACAATCTGCGAGGGTTGATGCAGCGACGCCAGGGGAGAGGGATGATGAGGAGGTGGCACATAACCATGAAAATACAAGGCAGCAAGCACCACTCCTGACAGGGCATAGATCGCGGTGACCGGCCAGCGCAAGCCAAGCGCAAGAGAAGCGGCAATTAGTATCAACCACGTTAGCAGCCCGTTGCCATTGCAGATGGTCGCGGCACCCCCAGCCGCGACGGAAGCGGCCAGCAGTATCCGTCGCTTGCGGCGGGACAGGGCCAGCGGCTGGGCCAGCAACAACAGCGCCGTCAAGGCAGAAATGAAAAACAAATCAACCAGCACGAACGAGAACTGGAAGCCCCACGTGTAATTCTCCCACTGGGAAGGGCAGAAAATGCAATAGAGCGCCACACCTAGGGCTGAGCGATAGGACCAGGCTTCGAGGTTACCAATCCTGCGCAGCAGAAGAGCCAGCACTCCGAACAAACTAAGCTGCGAGAGAAAGGTCGCCAAAAGCATCGGCCACTCGTAGCCCCGGAAAAAGTGCAGGTCCACCGCCAGCAGTAGTTTCTGAAAGACAATCCGGTGTTCATTGTGTTGCGCCCACATCCAGTGCAAGGGAAGTGCAGAATGCGACGCTACATACCCTCTGAGCACGTCCCATTCATCCCCGTTCGGAACTGTGGTGTATGTCGCCAGAATGAGGTAAGCCGTGGCCGCCAACGTACCGATTCCGAGGATGAGTATGATGTACGACGCGACAGCAACGACAGAACTGGGAGCGTCGCTGTCTAATCTGCGGCACAAGACGGCGGCGTGTCGGGTGGCCGGACCGGTTGGCAGCCTGGTGATGGTGCGTCTGGACTGGGGATGTGGGCGTTCGTGCATGGCACTTACAAACCGGGGGTGTGGGTGCGCTAGTCCTTCCCACTGTAAACAGTTCCCTCTTCGACGAAACACAGCGGATTTCCCCATGAGTCCTGCGCATAGAACGATCGCTCACCCCATGGGCGCACGACGATACCACCGCCCGCCGCGTCATGGACCTCTGCTTCTGAAAGGCAATGGAGAGCTTTGGCTCGCTCATATACCGCTTCCAAGTCGTTTACCGTGAAGTAAAGTGCCTTTGCTGTGGGATGGGGCTGCCTCTGGGACGAGACGTCGAGCACTTGTAGGGTTACAGGGCCACACTCAAAGTAGCATCGCGAACCCGCCTGTTTAAGTCCTTCGATGCCCAGCAGCTTCGTATAGAACGCAATCGCAGATTGGAGATCACCGACTTCTACGTTGAGCCTAAAAAACTGTGGAATATCGTCCGCTGTAACTCGCTTCGTGGCGCTTACCTTTTGCTTGCTGTGTTGTTTAACTGGCATGGCCGATTCTCCCTCAGAATTTCCCGTTTCTTGGAAAGTGAGCCAGCCAATCCCTCACGAGTTCAAGTCGTTTGCGTTGAATTCGGTAAACACGCATCCTGCCCTGCCTCTCGTGGGTGATTAGACCAGCAGCCTCTAGGACTTGCAGGTGTCGCGTCGTCGTTTGCCAGGAGTGCTCGAAGATGGCCGCTATTTCCCCGGCTGTCATGGAGCCGCCGTTAAAGTAAACAGTGAGCAACACACGCCGCCTCGCGGCATGTGCTAATGCGCCAAACACAGATTCATATACGTCAGGTCTCTGCCGCGACCCTCGTTGTCCCATGATTATTATTCAGCCATTCGGCTTAATATCTGTCAATACTATTTCGTCTCGTAGCTGAATATTGCGATTTGCCGCCCGCTCCCCAAGGACGGAAGAGTTGACCGGCCGGCACCTCGGAAACATCGAAGCGGATCATTCCCGTCCGATAAGAATTCTCATTGACAAATTGATGCTCTATTAGATATATATCTACTAGATAAATGCCACCGCGCTCCAGTTCGAGCATGGAAGTGCTTCTGGGCCTGCTGACTGTCGAGCCTATGTCGGGATACGACTTGGGCCAGGCCGTGCGCGCCTCGATCGGTCATTTCTGGAACGAAAGCTACGGCCAGATCTATCCCAATCTGAAGCGGCTGGCCGCCGCTGGCTTCATCACCGGCAAGCCGGAACGGCAGAAGGGCAGACCCGGCCGCCAGGTCTACTCCATCACAAACAAAGGGCGCGAGCACCTTGCGGCGTGGCTCGCGGTCGAGCCCCAACCCGAAGTTCCGCGCAACGAATTGCTGCTCAAGCTCTTTTTCGGCGTGCAGGCATCGCCGCAGGCCGTGATCGGTTTTGTGGAGCGGATGGCGGAGAGCGAGCGAAGAACCCTCAAGCGATTAGACGAACTCGAAGCGGAGATCGCCCCGCTTGAGAAGTATCCCGATGCCCCTTACTGGCGAATGGCGCTCCGATTCGGGCAGATCGAGCTAGAGGCCCATCAGCGCTGGGCCAAAGAGACTCTGGCTGAATTGCGCAGGCTAAGCAAGAAACAAAGGGCCCCATTGGCGACCGGAAAGGCAGAACGTTATGGAAGCAAGTGAGCGTGTCGTTAATGGAAGTTTGAGCACGAGCCCTGCACCAGCGAAGATCGCGCCGTGGAGCTGGCTTGTAGGGTTCCTAGTGATCGGGGCTGGAGTGGTGGTGATGGGCTATCTGGCACAGAACGCACCGGCCAGCGGTGGCTCCGCAGCGGCGTCCGGCCAGCTGGCGAGCCACAGCCAGGCCCTTCCCATCTATCTCGCCCTGATCGGGATGGACTGGGCTC
>CAZDYZ010001107.1:0-2591 GCA_964509525.1 uncultured Acidobacteriaceae bacterium | reverse complement strand
CAGATAACTCTTGCACAGACTCGCTAAATGCGCGGAGGGGATCGCTCTTCTGAAGTTTCGCCGGACCTGGGGATGTCGTTGCCTGCTCGGTCTGAACGCCGGCGTACATGCTCGGACCTGCCGTCGCAAGGGCGAGGATCGCAAGGAACGGAGCGCGAACGAACATGCGTATCATTCTACGGGAAACCTGCACTGGAACGCTGTAGGGTGACCGGTTTACGCCGAGACTTCGTGCTCTGCACGGAATATGGTTCCACTTATTTCGCAACGACACCCATCAAGGTGTGACAGAATTCGCTGCCCAAGGAACAAATAACATGCTTCCACGATCTTGACGTTCATCAGCTTCTTGTCAGGGGAAAGCATCTTGCAACCAGTAGGGAGCGATACCAATCAGTGCGCTGATCTTAAAGCAGATAGGTGGCAACCGGTTCTGGTCGTCATCGGTTCATTGCTACAGTTCGTTATCGAAAGTGCAATCGGTGAACTAGTAGACGCACCTCCCGCCAATATATGGCCGTTGCAAGAGAATCTTGGAGCTCAGCAGGACTGTACTACGAGAACCATCGAGTTCGGGAAGCCTGCTTCCGATTCTCCGCATCAGAATTTCAGCCCGCATCGGACCAGTCGGTGACCTCCGTTGCTTGCGGAGCTGAACCCGTCACTTAGGTGAGTGACAGACCACCGTGTTCTGGTGGCTACAGGCTTACTATACTGGAGCTATCCTATCTAAGGAGTTGCTTATGGCCAGTACTCTGGAGAAGCCTGCCATCACAGCCAACCTTTCAATTCATCCTCCGAAGCGACTGCTGTTCGGTCCAGGCCCGAGCCAGGTCCAGGAGCGCGTTTATCAAGCAATGGCGCAGCCGATTGTCGGCCACCTTGATGCGTATTTCTTTGAGATCTCCGCCAACATTCAGCGCCTCCTGCGGCTTGTGTTCGGGACCCAGAACGAGATGACCTTTGTGATTTCAGCGACCGGTAGCGGTGGCATGGAAACCGCCATCTCCAACTTTGTTTTGCCAGGGATGAAGGTCTTATCGTTCGCCAATGGTTTCTTCTGTGATCGCATGTCGGAAATGGCGCGCCGTCAAGGCGCGGAATTGGTGCGCTTCGAGAAACCGTGGGGCGAAGTGTTCGGCGATGAGGAGGCGACTGAATTTATCCTGCGCGAGAAGCCGAAAGTCGTATTGTACGTGCAGGCGGAAACCTCCGCCGGAGCTTTCCAGCACGGCGAAGCCATCTGCCGTGCGGCACACGAAGTTGGCGCGTTGGTCATTGCCGATTGCGTAACCTCGCTCGGTGCCATGCCGGTGGAAGTTGACCAGACCGGAATCGACGTTGCGTATAGTTGTACGCAAAAAGGCCTAAGTTGTCCTCCTGGCCTGTCGCCGATTACCGTGTCACCGCGCGCTGCCGAGTGGCTGAAGACACGGGGGACAGCCAACCGGTCGTGGTACTTCGATCTGAAGCTGATTGCCGATTATTTGATGGTTTCTCGCCGCTATCATCACACTGCCTCATCTACCATGTTCTACGCCCTGCATGAGGGGCTGTCTCTGATTGAAGAGGAAGGATTAAAGCGTCGCTGGGAACGCCATCACCAGTCGCACATCGAGTTCGTAAGAAAGGTGGAGGCAAGAGGACTGGAAATGCTGGTCCCCATCGGACATCGCATCTGGAACCTGAATACTCCAAAAGTGCCTCAAGGTGTGGACGATGCCAAGGTGCGCTCCACTCTGCTGAACGAACACAGTATCGAAATCGCCGGCGGGTTCGGGCAATTATCGGGGAAGATCTTTCGCATCGGCCTGATGGGCCCTCTGGCCACCAAAGAACACGTACAGGATTTCGTCGAGAAATTTGAGGAAGCCTTGCATCGCGCAGGCTACAAAGGCTAGGAAAAAATAACTCTTTTACCCTATAGGCGATCTCGGTCCTCGGGTCTCACAACAGCAGACGAGGCATTTTCAGCCAGCGTGCTCACCCCTCGGTGTCTATAGATTGAAGATCTTGCCTGAAGAGACTGGATACGGGGCAACGCTACAGCCGCGCTTCAACCCAACAGGGGACACCCGCGACCAGTTGCATTGTTTGATTTAGGGCCCCTGCGTCGCTTCTTCCGGCAAGGCATATCCACTCGGGTGCGAGCTGTGCCATGCCCATGCGCTCCGAATGATGCTCTCGATATCTGAGCACCGCGGCTCCCATCCCAGCACTCGGCGGATCTTCTCGATGCCGGCGATCAGCACTGCTGGATCGCCCGCGCGCCGCGGCGCTTCCACCGTCGGAATCCCGTGCCCGCTGACCTTACGGGCAATTTCGATGACCTCACGGACGCTGAATCCGGTGCCACTTCCCACATTGCAAATCAGGCTTGAATGCTCTTCCAGTCCATCAAGGGCGAGCAGATGGGCGGTTGCAAGGTCGTCGACGTGAATGTAGTCGCGGATGCAAGTTCCGTCCCTGGTTGGATGATCCGTTCCAAAGATGGAAACTGCCTGGCGCCTGCCGGACGGAACCTGAAGAACCAGAGGAATCAGATGGGTTTCCGGATGGTGTGCCTCGCCGCGATCCGCAGTAGCTCCGGC
>CAZDYZ010001106.1:0-1813 GCA_964509525.1 uncultured Acidobacteriaceae bacterium | reverse complement strand
CAGCCTTTGCTCTCGTCTCATCCCCCGATGAAGCGAACGCGCGGCCGAGTTGCAAGCGTGCCAGCGCGCCGACGGGATCGCTCACCACGATCCCACGGTGATCGAGAATCTTCTGGAACTCGGCGGCGGCCTGGGCGCCTTGGTGCGCGGCCAAATAGGCCTGGCCGCGTACATAGACCGGATAGAGCGCTCCAAAATACGCAAACGTTGCGCTGCGTGGTGAGCTTAGATCGTAGGGAACGTTAGCTTGGAGAAGTTCAATGGCCTTTGCAGGATCGCCATGGTTCAGCGCAAGAGTCGCGTGCACAGCTGGGAGGTAGTTGAATCGCACCGAAGTGTCCTCGGGGAAATCTTTTTCCAAATCATTTGCTAGAGACTGAGCTCGGGAAGCATCGCCCGACATGGCCAGTACGAGGGCTAACCCATACCTGTCTTCCCGGTTTTTGGCAAGCTCAAGCGCATGCTTGGCTGTCTGCTTTGCAATAAGCGCATTCCCGAAAAAGGCTTCCCACAGTGCGGCTCTGGTTTCAAATAAAGCTGCCCTTTCGCGATGTCCTGCCTGTTGTGCCAAGGTGATTGCGCTCTGTGACCATTTCCTGGCCTCTTGCAGGCGACCTCTGTAAGCCAGGGCAAAGGCCTGGCGGTCCGAGATCCAGTCCCCGGATCCAGCTTCTCCTTGGGCCGCGGCGACTTCTCGTTGCATGCCCGCGTTGTCGCCTGTCAAAAAGGCGAGATCGAATCGCAGATTCGACAAGAAAGGCGTTACCATTTTTCGCTCGGAAACTCTCCGAATCACGTCTTCGGCTTCTGCCAAGCCATCAAGGTAAACAAAGTTGTAGGTAAGGAGGTAGTATCCAGTGTAAGTGTCTGGAGCAAGCTCAACAGCCCTACGACCTGCTTCTACTCCTTTTTCATATCTACCGAGCACTGGATAAATGAAACCGGAGAGGAAATCATGAGGCATGGGATCACGAGGATAAGTTTGCGCCCATTGCTCACAGGTTTGCTGCGCCTTTTCCTGGTTCCCGGTTGCTCGTCCGTCATAATAGGCAGTGATGAAAAACTTCTCTTTGTCACTCGCACGATCACGTAATTCGTAAGCTTTGCGAATGTTCTCTGCGGCCAGCTCGGACTCACCGGTCGAGCCATAAAAGAGTCCGAGCGCAGCATAGCCCATTGCAAATTTCGGGTCGATCTCCACGGCGCGTTTGAAAAACGGCAGACCGGCCTCGGCGCCCGCTGAGGCGTTACGTTGCCAGCCCATGCTGTAGGCTTGCAAAGCCTGGAGCGAAGACGTGGTTGCTTCTTCAAGCAGAGTGTCATGCTGCTGAACGGTGGCGAGCGATTCGCCGACGCGCGCTCTGAATTTGCTGGCCATTTGACTCAAGGCATTCAACACATCTTCTTTCTTGGCAGCTTGGACGAGTTCGTCATCGAGGACTTTTCCTGTGCGGCAGTTTTCCGCTCGTAGTCCCAGCACATACTGATCCCCCAGAGTTGCGATTGAACCTTCTAAGAAAGCAGCACTGCCGGTGCGCACACAGACTTCCCGGGTGAGTTGCGGAGTCAGATGTGCATCGGCGGGTTGGGCCATCATGCGCAGCGTCTCATGGACACGTGTGTCGGGAACAAGGCTTAGGAAGGGAGATTGTTCGAGTTCTACAGCCAAGCCTCGCCGCAGCGTCCCGTCGAAGACGGGGTCGCCGGTCGTGTTCATAAAGTCCGCTAGTACGAGCGTGTCCTTGTTCGTGAGCTTCGCCGGCTGAGGGCGGAAGTATAAGAAGAGCACCGCAGCAACAACGATCGCCAGCAG
>CAZDYZ010001105.1:0-7747 GCA_964509525.1 uncultured Acidobacteriaceae bacterium | reverse complement strand
GAACTGTTCGGCTACGAGAGAGGTGCATTCAGTGGGGCTTACTCAGCCAAACCTGGCTTGTTCGAGATCGCCGACGGTGGCACTTTGTTTCTGGATGAGATCGGTGAGCTCGAGCCCAAGGTGCAAGTAAAACTCTTGCGCGTTCTCGACAATGCCCCTTATTACCGACTGGGCGGAAACAGAAAGGTGTCGGTGGATGTAAGAGTTTTGGCCGCCACCAATCGGGACTTGCAAGCCGCGGTGCGGACCGGCTCCTTCCGTCGCGATCTCTACCATCGCATTACGGAGGTGCAGGTCCAAGTTCCTCCCTTGCGCGAACGACCCCAAGACATTGTCGCCCTGGCAGAACACTTCCTGGAGCGTTGCTGTCCCGGGAGGCGATTCGCCCCAGAAGCGCTGCAGCTCCTGTCACACTTTGAGTGGCGTGGCAATGTGCGCGAATTGCACAATCTGGCCCTGAAACTGGCCATCTCAACCACCGGTCCCGAAATCACAGCCGAAGAGGTGGCGGCCTGCATGCCAGTTGAAGCCGCTGCTGAAACGATCTCCTGTACCAACACAGCGGCCCTTGACCAGTTGGAGCGGCAGATGATTGTGCGGGCTCTCGAAATGACCCGTGGCAACCAGAGCCTAGCTGCAGAACATCTGGGCATGCCGCGCCGCACCTTCTGCCGCAAGCTGAATCACTACCAGATCACCGTGGGACGCCGCAGTTCGTCCACAAAAACTGCGGGGCAACCGGACGCCTATCACCGTACTGAATTGAATGTCCCAGTAACCATGACCAACCGCAACGGACGGTCATTTACTGCCGAAGCGCGGAATCTAAGCCTGGGCGGTATTGGACTGCAAAACGTCCAGCCGGCCCTGCTGCCATCAGAAGAACTCACCGTGAGTTTCACGCTGCCGGACACCAGCCATCCGGTCCAAATGCAGGGTATCGTCGTATGGTCGCAGCCAGATGGAACCGCCGGGATCAGGTTCAGCGACATCAATGATTCCAGTACCGAAGTTCTGCGTATTTGGATCGCGAATAACCGGCAAGTACCAGTAGAGACCCTGGCTGTCATCGGACCACTGTACAGATCTGCCCGCCAGTTCTAGCGAACAGCGCAGCACCTGTATATCTCAGTCATTAAAGAAATCCTTATTCGCCGGAAACGGTGGCAAGCTTCCGGATTCCCTCAGCCGTCAACATCAACAGCTTCGATCTTGGCACCGTAAGGGCAGCCCAATAAGACTCCTCTTTCTTTTCAGCCAGATCTTGCGCCGTCTGGCGGAACACTCTGCTTCCGCTGGGCCGATTACGGTTACCCTGCATGTTTCCAACGTTGTAGAAGGTCGACACTACTAGTTAAATTTCTAGAACACGGAACACTCGTGCCGATTGAATTGCTACGCTGATTGCAGCCGCCTCTGCGGTGATGTCGCGAAACACCATTTCTCCTGGACTTCGTCGGAGGAATGCCCCACAGATCGAAGCATCGAGTGCCTTTGGCGCTCGGTAGCGTCTATTCCGAGTGAGTGAAGGTTATAATTCTTCTTCTAAGCGGAGTACGTGAGCATGGCGACGTGGCAGCAGTGGGAAGGACGCGTCATTGACGGGAGATTCCCTCTGCGCCAGTATCTTGGTGGCTCGGGACAAAGCGCCGTGTACCTCACTGAAATCAACGGCTCCAAAGCCGCGATTAAGCTGATTCCATCGGATGCGGCGCGCGGGCAACGGCAAGTTACACGATTGGCCTTGGCGGGCAAGCTGTCCCATCCTAATCTTGTCCGAATTATCGAGACGGGTCGCTGGCACGCCGACGAGGAACACGACATGGTGTTCGCCGTAATGGAGCACGTCGATGAAAATCTCGCTGAAGTTCTTCCCAGCCGGCCGTTGACACCAGCCGAAGCGAGCGCCATGCTGATCCCTGCCTTGGATGCCCTCAGCTACCTGCACGGGCAGGGCATGGTACATGGCAATATCAAACCGGCGAACATCATGGCGGTTGGCGATCAGTTGAAACTTTCAAGCGATGCGATTCGTCCGCAGGGCAAGTCGGATGATCCGATCGACCGTGGCAACGCGTATGCCGCCCCTGAAAATGCAGGCGGAACCGTTTTGCCGAATGGCGACATTTGGTCGCTTGGCATGACGCTTGTCGAGGCCCTAACCAATCGCCTGCCGGTGTGGAACAAGGCGGACAAGAACGATCCTCAGTTGCCGGAGAATGTTCCGCAGCCGTTTGATGACATTGCGAAGCATTGTCTAATTCGGGATCCCGGGCGCCGATGGTCGACCATCGAAATCAGAAACCGGCTGAGCGGACAGCTCGCTGACGTTAAGGAAGATATAGGGAAGCAGAAAGGATCGGCGGTTGTCGAAGCAACCGAATCTGCCTCGGCAGTACAGACCAGTGCTCCCACAACCAAAGTGACAGAGACAATCGTCGAGCAGCCCGAAGCGCCACGGAAGCGGCGCGGTGTTAAAGCGGCGGCCATCATTATTATTATTACTCTCGTCGTCATTGGGATCCTTCGCCTGCTCCACCACAGTGTAGGAACCGCGCAACCTGCTCCTACCACCTCCCTGCCGCCGAGTGCTGCGTCGCCCGTCGAGCCGGCGGCGCATGTCGGCAGTGAAGGTCGTGGGACAGTAGCTCATGAGGTTTTACCGGAAGTGACCCAAGAGGCGAGAAGCACAATAACCGGCAAGGTCAACGTGAAAGTGAAAGTCGCTGTCGATACTTCCGGCAAAGTGTCGCAAGCAACGTTTGTTTCCCAGGGCCCCAGTAGGTATTTTGCCAATCAAGCGCTGCAGGCGGCACGCAGATGGACGTTCAGGGCCCCCACAGTTGACGGAAAGCCCGTCTCGAGCGAGTGGAACCTGATGTTCGAATTCAGGAAAAGTGGCACCAAGGTCGTACCGCAGCTTACCTCCCCAGCCTCATGAGTTGGCAACGTCGGAAGCGAAAGTAGCTGGCGGCGTGGGGGAGGTCGAAGGATTGTAGATGAAGAGGCGTGCTCTACGGAGTAGCGACCGCAGACACCCTTACCGTTAAAGCCGTTTCCACCAGCGTTCTGCCCATCGGTCACAGGAACCTGCTGCAGGCTGATGAATCTTCAGTTGGCACCTCCTGCGCTCTCCGATGGGAACGAGGAAGAGATGGCCAACATAGACCCTCTAAACAGCGAGATCAGGAACGGTAGCACCGCCCCGCGCGGGCTTCAACTGATCGTCACTGCCGCCATGATGCTTGCGTTGGCGGAATCCGCTACTGCACAGAGCAAACCGACTGCGCCTAACACCACCGTTGAGCTTCGCATCGAGCTCACCTGGTGGAGTGCATCGTCAGGTGGTGGGCCGCGCAAGACCACCATGACACTCCAGTCGCTCGATTCGAACGAGACCACAAACACGGTCCAGGTCAGCGAAGGTGTGACCACAATCATCCGGCTAAGGCGCGGTCGCTATCAGCTCACCACGATCAACCCGGTCGTGGTAAACGGTCAGGCATACGGATGGAGTATCGAGTTGCCGCTGGTCGAATCGACGAATCAGCTGCGGCTGTCGCAAGAAAATGCAGTACGGCTCAGCTCTGCTGGAATGGCGTATGAGCAGAACGTCTTGTTAGGGCCGCCAACAGCCGTAACCCCGACCGCCGGTGACGACACCCGGGCGCAAATCAGTGCGCTGTTGAGTCGGTGGACGGCTTCGTTGAAGTCGCACGATCTCAAAGGACAGATGTCATGCTACGCGCCACGACTGGCTACATATTTCCGCCAGCACAACGTTTCGCGCGAGCGTGTGGAACAGGACAAACAGAACCTTTTCCAACGGTACCCCAGTATTCGCCGACTGGAACTTAGCAACATTCAGATCACGAATAAGGCGGGCCAGCCGGAAGCAACTGCTGTAAAAACTTGGATCTTCAGCGGGGGAGAAGCCGACTGGCGCGGCCAAGCCATCACCTACTTCAGTTTCCAGAAGGTCCGTGGTCGCTGGACGATCAGTTCGGAAACCGAGCACTTAACAGCGCAGGGGGAACCCGTAACGCAAAGCTCAGTCGTGCACCGCACCCCCGGCGAGTAGAATGTTCGGCGGTGATGTCGCAGTCCGACTGGAAACAAGCATAACTTACAAAAGGTGTCGGAACGGTAGCCAAATGCTGTTGCCCTGGTCTGCTGAACGCTGCATTTGCTTGCCCGATATCTCTTTATTCCTTCCCAATCGCACTTTGTCGTGTGGCACTAGTCCGCTTCTGCTTATCTGGTTGGTTCAGCTGACCACAACCCCTTGAGCCTGTCATTCAACGGCTGCCGCAACATATAGTGGCTTGCTGAAGCAACCAGACAAGCAGAAGTCCGCTAGCCAATTGGACCCCTGCCACGATGGCGGACTGTCAATTTGACCGAAGCAATGCCAGACGGATTGCATTCATGCGATAGTTAATGTCGCAAGCTTTACCCAGGAGTCGAGCTATGTCATCGCTAGCCAGCAAGACCTGCGTCCCCTGCCACGGGGGCGTGCCCGCTCTCAAAGGCAGAGGCCTGGAATCGCTGCACAGCGAAGTCCCACAGTGGCAGATGGTCAGCGAGCACCATATCACCCGCAACTTCACCTTTGCGGATTTCCGCACCGCGCTGGATTTCGTCAATCGGGTGGGAGAACTTGCCGAACAGCAGGGGCATCATCCCGATATCCTGCTTGCTTGGGGTAAGGCTCAAGTCACCTTGTGGACCCATAAGATTGACGGGCTGACCGAGAGTGATTTCATACTAGCCGCTAAGATTGACGGTCTCTATCCTGGATAGAAATTGCGGCCTGAGACCCGGTAGGGCTGGGTTGTAGGGGCACCTTCGCCCTGACGTTCCTATTACTGCCCTCTGATGCGCCTCGCCAGGGACCGGGGCTAGCGCGACGAACTGGATTCCCATTCGGAACGCTGCAGCCGGTATAAAACATGTCGGCGCAGAGGGTGGCCTTCCGGCAGCTTGGGGTGATCGAAATCGTCAGCCGGATTGTGAGTCATGCCAAGCTTCTCCATCACGCGGCGGGACCTCAAGTTGTCGGGAACGGTAAAAGAGACCAAGGAGGGGAGCCCCAAGATATCAAAGGCGTAGCGTACCATCCCCCGTGAGCCCTCCGTTGCCAGCCCCTGACCCCAATGATCGGCTGACAATCGCCATCCAATCTCAACACAGGGCGTGAATCTGGCCTGAAAGCTGGGAACAGCGAGCCCGATAAAGCCGATGCAGGAACGATCCATACGCAGTTCCACTGCGCACAAGCCAAAGCCGTGCTCCCGGAAGTGAGCTTCAATCCGCTCTATCAGCAAGTCACTTTCTCCTCGGGATAAGAGGTTGGGCATGAATTCCATCACACGCGGGTCGGCGTTCAGTCTTGAAAAAGGCTCTCGGTCGGCCTGCCGCCAGTGCCTGAGAATAAGTCTGTCAGTAGCAACTACCACCATGACTCGGTTTCCAGCCACTAACCATCAATCAATCCTGACCACAGGAATCGCGGCATCATTTCAGCAAAGGACGATGCAGACGTGTGGAAGATGAGCGCCGAGGCTAGTCGTCGCTGGTTCGACCCCGGATGTAAGACTCCCCCCAAAACGTAATGGAATGTCGCACCTCATCTGCCCACGATGGCTAATTCAGTTTGAACTAGTCTGCGATCTGGGTGGCCAGTGTTTCCACTATCGCGATGTTCTGCAGGAGCTCTGGTGGCAGGCTGTGCCGCTGCTGTAAATACGCAGGGCTGTTGTAAGTGACCCAGACCTTACCTTGAGTATCCTCCCAGACCAAAATCTTGAGAGGGAGGTCGATGGCAATGCTCGGAGCGGCCAGCATTAGAGGCGTTCCGGCCCTGGGACTGCCAAAGATCAGTAGCTTCGTAGGACGCATTTGCAGTCCCGCTTTTTCTGCTTCTCCGCTATGGTCGACCAGCGCAAACAGGGCAACTCCCTTCGCTTGCAGAATGGCCTTGAGTTTTTCCACTGACTGGTCGACCGAGTGATGGCTGGGTACATTGATGATCCCTTTGTCGACGGTTGATGTCACAGATATCTCCTTCCTGCTCCCGGAATGCGAACGCGTGGAATTTGGAACCACAACCAAATAGATCGCCATTGCCAGCCCGACTAATGCCAGGAAAAGAGCAATCACAACAGGCCGGACAGGAGAACGGGAGCGTACCGCTTCGCCATGATTGAGCTCCCGAACCAAACGGACATGGTGCCATCCGGCAAAAACATTCACGATTACTCCAGCTGCGATGAGTGTCGTGCCAAACCATAGCGACAGCCCGTAGGGCTGCAGCGGGTGAGTGTGCTCGACCACCTCGAACTCCTGCAGGAAGAGCCCGAAACGCGCCACAACGAATCCGAATCCCATCAAAGCCAGACCCGTGCGAATCCATGCAAGGACAGTCCGTTCAGCAGCCAGAAAATCGCGAAGGTCTGCCGTCTGCATTATCCTTCCTCCCTGCTCTTTGCCGCCCCCGCTGGAGAATTATGGGAACCAAACGAATCGTTCAGATGCTCATTCGAGTGAGAAGCTGCAGATCATGGCGCTATTTGTAATAGCACCCGTTCGCTTCCCCGCCGATAACCGCAAAATCGGCTTGCGATTTCTCAAGTGGGTCAGACTTCCAGGAAAATCCAAGCCAAGGCACCTCGACCTGTGCTTCAATCTGGCCCTAGGCACGAAAACCGGTAAACCGTACTGCTTGGAGGCGTCGTCGTAACCGCGTGGTTCCCCGGTTGCCTTTCACACCATCTTAAATGTTATCTGAGCCGGGTAGCTTCAGGCGCCACCTCGCGGTGTCACTTGCAAGACTCGAGGCCAGGATGGAGTCACTGTCTCCTTTCCCGTAGGGCTCTTTCATCCCCTACAACATGCCGGTTGTCGGGTAAGACGATGGTGCGGACCGGGCTTCGAATGATGCCGACGTTTCCATCGCCTCCCCTAAAGTAGGGTCGAGGTCTGGCGCCGCATCCTTAGGTTCAGCCTACCCGGGGCTCCCCGTTTCCTCTGGGAGTGGACTCACTAGCCGAACCGTAGATCGGTTTCCAGATCCCGCCGCGTCAAACCGAGCGTGCCCATTTCGGTCACTCGGCTTTCCTGGTTGCTTCTCATCACAGGTTATGAGACCTATCGTGCCGGAGCGACTTTCGGGGCCGACTCGTAATACCGCACTCGGTAGTCGTTGAACAGCCCGAGCACTTGGTAGAGCCACTCCCTACTCCATCGTTTCCAGCCGAATCCCTTGCGTTTCTTTGCTCGCATCATATGTCGCCGGATTTTCTTTTCCACCCAGTCCTGGATAAACGCAAAGCACCGACTGGAGTGCCCTACTGCAAAGTAGTTCACCCAGCCCCGCAGGATCGGGTTGATCAGTTCGATCACCTTACCCACTGCCTTCGCTCTACGGAAGCGAGCTCGGCCAACTGAGGTTTCGGCTTTTCGAGGCCAAATCTGCGTTCACTTTCGTTACGGCCCGATGACTTGCTCACCATCCTGAAGATGGCTTTGTCGATAGGCATCAGAAATTCGATTTCTCTCCTCTCTGCTATCCAAGCTACAAGGCCTCTGACTATTACCTTGGTGGGTCTATCTCCCACTGAACACACTAGCCTTTTCCTGGACACGCTTCCGTAGGGCGGATTTCCTCCGCTACGGCTTCAAGGCCGGTCTGTCAGACGGCGCCTTCCCGAGCGAGGGCGAGGCCTTCGCATCGTTCGGTTTGCAT
>CAZDYZ010001104.1:0-7014 GCA_964509525.1 uncultured Acidobacteriaceae bacterium | reverse complement strand
CAATCGGCCGGGGGCGTAAATCGAATCCGGGAGAGGTATCAACTGGAGCGAATTCGATTCGTGCACTCAACGGATTCGACCTTGCGGGGACCGAAAGCCCTAATTTCGATGGTTCCTCCGCAACTTGCAAGGGAGATGCAGGGTTATAGTCTAAGTGGTTAAGCTATAATTGCTTAGGTCCCGTTTCACGTTGCCGTTTCATCGTTCTTCTCTTCTCTTCTCGGCCAGGGCACAGGGCCGAATCAACCAGCGAACTCATAATGCTGCGGAAAAAATGTGTCAGAGACGTGGACGTAACTATATGCTAGGGCTTCGGTTATACGCTCTACAAATTCCAATGAATCGTGCCACGATCCGCCATCGATCGGCGTCAATACCGTTTCATAGGCTATCTCGTTTCACTCACCGGGCGCTTGTTTTGCTGATAGGGATGGCTCTCTGCTGCCTTGGCACGGCTTTCGGAAGCGATGATGTTCACGCCTACTCCTTCAATATCAGCGTAGTTGACGAGAAGAACCAGCCAATACCCAACGCCACGGTTGAGGTGCGTGCCAACCAAAAACTCTTCAGCAGCGCAACCACAAACGCTGCGGGGAAAGTAGTGCTTGCCGTTAGCGGTACGGGCAGTTATTCACTGGTTATTCAGAAGAAAGGCTATCTCCCGACTGAGACCCTCTTGGAAGTCAGCGAGGGCAATGCTGATTCGGAAGTTGACGTTGTCCTCAGCGAAGCGACGTTGAGCCAACAGAGTGTCGAAGTCAAAGGTGAAGCGTCCAACCCCGTCACCCAGCCGGCAAGCAGCCCGGCGACGCTGGCTCCTTCACAAGCCACGAACGCTCCGCTGCGTCCCGCCACAGTGGTGGATGCACTACCGCTGATACCGGGAATCGTTCGTGCCCCGGATGGCAGCGTGCGAATCGCCGGCTTCGGCGAAGACCACAGTGCCCTGCTCGTCAATTCCGTGGATGTCACAGATCCGGCGACGGGAGGTTTCGGACTCAGTGTTCCCATCGACAGTGTGCAGACAATCGAGGTGTCGGAGATGCCGTACCTCGCACAGTATGGGCGCTTTACCGCTGGTGTGGTCGCAGCCGAGACGCGCCGCGGAGGTGATAAGTGGGCCTATAGTCTGAATGATCCTTTCCCGGACTTCTTCCTGCGGAGCGGACACATGGAGGGCGTCAGGGACGCCTCTCCCCGATTTAATGTGAGCGGCCCCATTATTGCCGATCGGCTATATTTTCTGGAGGGTTTGGAATATCTGCTGAACAAGCAGGAAGTGCGTACGCTGCCATTTCCTCAGAGCTTGAGCACTTCGACGGCCTTCAACTCCTTCACACAATTCGATGCCATCCTTTCTCCTAACCAGACGCTGACGGGCAGTTTCCATTTCGCGCCCCATTCGCAGCAGTATGTCGGCCTGGACTATTTCAATCCGCAACCGGTAACACCCAACGCAGATTTCCACGAGATTACCGCAACGATCACTGATCGACTGGCCATCGACGGCGGAGTGCTGCAGAGCACGGTCGCAAGCCGGGTGGTCAGCAGCCTCATAAGTCCGCAGGCTACAACCGACATGGTGCTGACTCCAACCGGAAATCTGGGAAACTACTTCAGCCAGGAGTCACGCCGCGCCACGCGTTTTGAATGGATTGAGGACTGGACACCTCGGGCTTTTCACTTCGCCGGGGAACATACCTTCAAGTTCGGGTCGGTGCTGGGGCACAGCGAGAATGTAGGACACTTCTATGCGCGTCCGGTCCTGATCGAAAACGCTCAGGGCCAGCTCTTACAGCGCATTCACTTCACGGGGGCGGGATGGTTTGATCTCACGGACACTGAGCCCGCCCTGTTTGCCCAAGATCACTGGATCCTGAATTCTCAGCTGGCAGTCGATGTCGGACTTCGTCTCGAGGCACAGACCATCACCTCCACAACTCGCGCTGCACCGCGCAGCGGCGTGGTCTGGACTCCCGACAGCGGCAAGACCGTAGTCCGCGGCGGTATCGGTGTCTTCTACGATTCGGTGCCGCTAGATGTCTACGCCTTCAACACCTATCCTCAACAATGGATCACAACCTACAACTCCTCAGGCCAACCCGTTGGCCCGCCGGTTCAATACCTCAATCTGACGTCCCAGGCGGCGCAATCGAGCTTTCCGTTTATCGATCGCGGTCACAAAGACGGCAACTTCGCTCCGTACAGCGTCGCATGGAATGTGGCTTTCGAGCGGGAAATGAATCGGCTTCTGCTGGTTCGTGTGAGATATCTGCAAAGCCACGAGCAGGACATGATTACCCTGCAGCCCGAGGTGATTCAAAACCAGAATGCGTTCGTGCTGGGGGCGTCTGGTTGGGCGCAAACCCGCCAGGCCGAGTTCACGGCGCGAATAGGAGCCGCCTCCAATCGCCAGTTCTTCTTTTCCTATGTTCGCCAGTACGCCTATGGTGATATCAACGATGCCAATTCGTATCTGGGAAACTACCCGTTTCCTGTCATCCGCCAAAATCTCATAGCGAGTCTGCCGAGTGAAATTCCGAATCGGTTTCTGTTGTGGGGATCATACGCTCTTCCCCGAAAGTTCATGGTGAGTCCACACGCGGAGCTGCGGAACGGTTTTCCCTACCAGCCTACCGACGTGTTCCAGCAGTATGTGGAGACAATTTACGGTCCACAGTACCGCTTTCCCAGATATTTCTCCCTCGACCTGCGAGTTTCCAAAGATATCCAGGTGAACCCAAAACATGCCGTGCGCCTTTCAGGGACAATGAGTAATCTGACCAACCATTTCAATCCGCTGGAAGTGCACTCCAACATTGCCGATCCGCTGTACGGCACTTTCTTCGGGAACTACGACCGCCGATTCGTGATGGACTTCGATGTCTTGTTTTGAATCTCCTGTTCTGGCAGTCGGAGGCGAAGCCCAGTGTTGCGTTAGACTCGCTCCACCTCAAGCGCGACATACCGTACACCCCAACTACCCTATCTCTCTCACCAAATCGTCTGAACCGCTCTCGACCGAGGGATCTCACAGTCGGCGGTAGCAAGGATAGCCCTTCGACCAGCGCCTCAGCCGCAAATAATGCGATCTGATGGACTTTGGGACAAGTCGCTTGAGGTCACATGGTGCGGGCGCATCCTCGGCCACCGATTGGCAGAACAGAGAACCGAGTCTCGACTTTCTGCAGAAAGGATTCGAGGCTGACGTCCTGGCATCGGTCCTTACACGCTTGAAACAATCATTCCAAAGGGACGACTCCCCTCCCAGCACCAGTCGCGCGCGCGATTGATGATTGCTGCTTATAGAAGGTGGCAATACGAGTGTCGCTCAGGAGTGCTTCGCAATGGAGTGGCGGACCATGGTTCCGAATCTTCTCCGCTTAACCAATGTTCGAAGTGTTTCCAAGCCTGTCAAGGCAGTTGGGCTAAAATCCCTCCATCTAGCTTGAACGCGCGCGCCATCATCCCAGCCAACACAACTTCGTACTCAGGCTTCGCTTGCTTGCATGCGGGAAGTCGGGATCGGCATCTTCCCAGAGAGCGAGAAAAACCTGATACGAGCTGCGCGGCCGCCTTAATCGCCCATCAGCGCTCTCCCGCATTCACGTCCTCCAGTTCGGGTCGGGCCTTGAGAGCGCGCTGTAGAAATTTCATCAGCCCGGCTCCGGTCGCCTTTCCCGCGCGTTTCTGGAAAAACTGCGCCGCCGTCTCCACCACAGCAACCTTTTCCGCAACCGCGACAGCGATCTATTGGTTCAGGGACACTCCGTCCTCCTTGGCCAGGCGTTGGGCGGCCTTCTTGATCGACACAGGAAGCTTCAAGGGATAAGTAGATTTGCTCATTGTTTCATCTTATTCAACAGTTCAGCCGGACTGAGAACTGCAATTCCGAAGTGCGCGCCAGCCGGGACGAAATCACGCACATTTAAGTGACCAAGGCGTGCGCGCCCGGCGGTCTCGCTCCGCTTCAATCCGGCATCGGACGGCGCCCCTGCACTGACCAGGCTTTCTGTTTCTCACCAAATAGTCTCAACGACTCTCGAGTGACGGATCTCGCGATCGGCGGTAATCAAAGGTAGCCCCTCGACCAGAGCAGTAGCCCCGATAATGCGATCAGCCGGATCTTTGGGATAAGTTGCCGGAAGTCCCATGGCGCGGGCGCATGCCCGTCCGCTGATTGGTAGAACAACGAATCGAGACTCAACTTCCCTCAAGAAGGATTCCAGGCTGATGTCGAGGCTGATGCGGCCCTTTTTTGCCAGAGTGGCTAATTCCAACAGTGTGATATCGGATATTGCCAAACCGTCCGCATTCTTTCGCGCATCGGTGATTGCGGTCCTCGCCTTCCTCGAGATTTGATCCTGGTCAAAAGCCAACCAAGCCACCACATGCGTATCGACGAGAATCACTTGAGCTTGCCCCATTCCTCGAGGGAAATCGCGGGGGCAACCACTTCTCCTACAATGGTGCCCTTGCCTGCCAGGAAGTTGTAGATCTCATCGGTCTCATTGTTCACCGGAACGAGCTTTGCCACCGGTTTGCCGTGCTTGGTGATTACGACAGTCTCGTGCTTGGCCTGAACTTCGTCCATGACCGCCAAACATTTTGTCTTGAAGGAACCGGCTGCCATCTTCTTCATAAGAAGCCCTCGGGAGGAGATACTACTATGGTCATTATACCATGGTCAGATTGTCGGAGGACCGCCCGCAATAATTGCCCGGCTAACACGGTAAGCTCTGGGGGCTCAACCTCCGGAGAAATGTCGTTTCCGAAGCGGCGTTGTTCAGAGCGCAGGTCCTAATCCGGAATTGCAGTGCTTTCGAGGTCTTCTGGCGAGTCGGTGAGTTTACACTCTTGGGCGCACGACGGGAAGTTGGATGACCTGACTGTCTAGCTGCTCACCGCCTGACTGACGATTACGGCCAGCTCCTCCATAGCCTCTGGAGCGTCCTCGGTTCCCCACGCACAAAGCAGCTTGACTGCTGCGCGGTGCATGGACGGAGCATGCGCAATCAGGCGAGCATTTGCTTGCCGTTCTCGGTCCGTGACAGCCTCAGGAATAGTGGCCAGTTCGCGAGGACCATGGGTTACAGATTCACTCACCACCACCCAAGCATTTCCTATAGCCTGTTCGGAGATACGCCACGGTTCAGGAGTATAGGGCACCGCTTTGGACTGCATATCTTCTACTGGATGTTTTCGACGGGCGGACTGATTTTCGCTCAAACAAAACCCTCCTTCCTGAAACCCGGCTCACGGAATATTTCTGTTATCTGGGTCAACTCTTGGTTATCAAGCGCGGCATAGCGGTAATCCACAGAATATTGGCCGAAAGTAATTATATCCATAACACCTACGTGCAGACGCACGTAAGAACACTTAGTCCGGACCCATGGCACACCGGATCTGAAGCCGAGGCAATGCCCAATCGACGTGAGTTGACTAGGGCCAAGGCGCACATGGGACACCTCGATTCCCGCTTCGGCGCCCAGTTTTTGTGAACCGTCTCGCTTCGCACCACATCACTCGTCCACCTTTTTACGAAGCCAGCAAGAATCGTGCTGCTCGCAGATAGCGGGAATTGCAAAATTCTTATTGCATTGTCCGCATGATGGCGTAGCAGGTGCAGGAGTGAAAGTTACCTAGCTCGAGAATGCCGATGCAGTAATGGTGATTTAGCCCTTGGCGTATTTCCCACTATTCAAAACAGTGCACTTCTATCTGTCTGTGGAGGGGAGAAACTGGGGAACACCCTTTTCAAGCTGAAAATTGAGGCTGGAACACCGACGTGCGGACCTCCAACACCAACCGCTCAGGCCGGGACCAGCTCGAACTCAATCAGGAAACCCGCAGGTATCTTCAGAGGTGGCCGGATGTGGGGTGCGCGCCTCCTATAGAGAGTCCCTGCGGGTTGTCTCACACATCCTCCGAATAGGAGATCGGTCACCAGGAAGAATAATAGGGGCGGAAACGGTTTTCAGTGACCGTAGTCACGCAAACTTGTTCGAGCACATCGACAACTGCCAGAACCAGCTACCATAATTACCCGTTTAACCCAAGGAGCATCATGGTTTTCTCTTAAATTTATTCTCTACATTGGTAGTGTCACACGCTGGCAGGCTTCGTCGCTCTGCTGTAGTTTTCATTCTATTTGGTCCGAGGATAGCGCCGCTGCTGGGGTGAACAAAGTGGGCGCGCCCTGAAGTTCAATCTGTTGGGAGCGCCGAGGCATATTGGGCCTGGATTCGTGTCCCAGCGAATCCCGAGCATGGGCCTTCAGCCACGAGAACCAAGCCATTGAGCTGCAATTCGCATTCAGGTGGAGCAAAGTCCTGGATGTTGCAAGCCACGCCAGCAAACCGTATTCGCTTATGCTCTGGCAAATATCCAGGACTGCCCGCGACACTTCTGTTTGTGTGGCGGTGCTACCCCTTGAGTGCCGGCAAGGCATTTCCTCATGATCGGATAACCGCGAAGGATCCAGAGCGCGAGCTCTTGGCCAGACTCATCACCTCCACCACGTATCTTGAAAACTAGGCTAGTTAAGAGCTACCAGAGCTTTCGCCCAGTAGTTGTCCCAAGGGGCTTCCGAGGTCGCTCGACAGCATACTCACGCACAGTGTCAACCATTGAAATCGTATGAGATGGCTGGGCTCAGAAAAACTATGATTTTTATCAACAAGTAAATACACTAAAGTGCTAGCTTTATATCCAAAGTTTGGCGCAGGAACCTGCCTTGAAGACAGTGACGAATATGATGTTAGTGTCATGAGACATGGGCCTGATGGGCGCGGTTTGTTTCCAGCCCAGGATTGATCGATCGACTTTCAAGTTACTTCTATAAAAGTTACTTACTACTAAGAGTCTCCGGAACCAAACCGCCCGACTTTGGCCCTGAAATAAACTGAACTCGAACCTGACCAAGTGGAGACGATCTCTTAGTTTCTCACTAAAGTGCTAATTTTATAACCATAATTTATAGAACTTTAGCACTATATTTTCATTTTTTTA
>CAZDYZ010001103.1:0-7716 GCA_964509525.1 uncultured Acidobacteriaceae bacterium | reverse complement strand
CCTTCAGTCCCTTTTGGCTTACACTCGGACCGCCGTTCGTGGCCGACTCGGCTGCACCAGCCATACAATCAGCGCCACGATCAGGATCACGGGAATCAGTGGCACAAGAAACAACCCCAGGAAGACGAGCGTCCCCGACTGGGAGGTGATGTCCCCTTTTACCACTGCACTAGGATGGCGCGACAGCCCGCCACCGATAGTCACCAAGTCACCGGAGACCGTCGCGTTTTCGTTCAGATGCATGCCCCCACCGACAACGACCGCATCGCCCTTGACCGTTCCGTCTATGGTGATGTTGCCACCCACGGCAACGACGTCGCCGCTGGTTCCCATCATGTGGATCGAGCAACCGATGCACACCACATCACCGACTTTTTCGCTCTCATCCACTACGATATTGCGACCAAACTGGACCCGGTTGCCATCGTTGTCAGCATAGAGAGCTGGAGGTGCGCCAAACACAAACAACAGAGCTGGTACTACCAAGTAAAGGGTGCGACGTAACATGAGGTCGCCTCCTGAGAGACTGTGGATAGGGTAGCCCGTGACGAATCAGAATACAAATTTCCTGCTCCGAATCTGTTGCCAGAGCCGCGGTTGCACCCAAAAGTTTGCTCAATGCTTCGGTGGCTCGCCGTGCTGAGACGACTGCCCGTGAGGGGGAGGGGAGGTCCGTACCGCCGGAGCTGGGTGTGGCGGAATTTCCCTGTCCAGCATCGGCCCGGCTGGCTGCCCAGCCTGCAGATTCTCTTTCTGCTGCGGCTCCAGCGGCCGTCCCGGATGCTCTTCCATAGCCGGCATCTTCTGTTCGTAAGGCAGCTTTGGCACTGGAGGCGGAGTCCGGGCAACCAGCGCAGGTCGTGTCGGAGGCGGAGGTCCGTGGATCTCTGCCGTTCCACCGCTTGGCGAAGGCATATGCGTGACGCTTGGCGGGTTCAGACGCTCGCTACTGTTGGGCGGCGGCGGTACATTATGCTCGCTCGGAGCTGGAGGATGCGCGATACTCTCGTTCGGAGGTGGAGGATGCACCACACTCTCGTTCGGTCGCGTATTCTCAGGGGAGATATTTCGCGCTGCAGTTGCGGGCTGTGCCGGCCGATTCACGACTGGCGGATGCGGCACAACTAAGGGCCGTTGGGCGCTTGCGGGTGGGCGGGCGGCGGGGGATCCTCCCGCAGCCAGGGCGCGCGGCGTAGGGTTAATCTCAGGATGGGGAATCACTTGTGCGCTTCGTAACTGTTGCGGATTAACCTGGACGAGATTGCGCGCAACCGGCTCGGAGTTGCGAAAGACGTTGGCATTGACCGCCGTTGTCGCTACCGTCTGGTAGCGGTAATGGATGTTGTTCACGTTTGTAATGTTGGTGATGTTGGTGATATTGATGTTGCGCACGTTCGTAAGGTTCACCTGTTGCAGATAAACATTACTGTGGTGGTACCAGGGGAAGAAAGGCTCACCCGGGCCAAGCGGAAACCAGGCAGCAAACCCTCCAATACCAAAACCCACTGAAAATCCTGCTCCGCCGACGAACGCGACAAACGCTGGGCCATAGATGGGTGCAACCGCTATCGGTCCGGGGAGCCAACCCCAGCGAACCCCGATCTGTACCCAGCGCCCGTAGTGAAAGGGTGCGAACCCCCAAGGAGCACTGTCCACCCAAGTCCAGCCCCAAGGCTCGACCCATGCCCAACGACCATATCTATACGGACACCAGCCCGCGGGTATGCCTGCCGGATACCAGATCGGCCCATAAGCCGCTACGGTGGCCCAGCTTCCGTAAGCGTCCAGGTCGTAATATCCGGGCACATAGGGGCTGACGTACTGCCTGGTGCGGGCATTCTGATATTTCGCATCGCGCTGTGCGCACCATTCGTCGAAAGTGTCGGGAGCTGGGACGCTGACGGCACCGGCCTCTACCGGGTTGCTGCCTGTCAACATCATCGCCTGTCCGCTGCGTAAAGTCTCGTTGAGACCATTCCCGGTGATTTGTACTTCTCCCCGGTTTACGGTAACCAGTGTTCTGCTCTGGTCGGGATAGGTGTCCAGGCGAAAGCTACCGGCTTGCACAATCGTCACCGCGGCGTTAGGGGTGTCCACCTCCACTTGACCGCCGGGACGCAACTCATAAGCTGTGATTCGCAGTGATCCTTGTGCCAGGCCTAGTTGCAACAACTGGTCGGTCAGACTAGTGGTGGTCAAGTCAGTCTGCTCGGACATTCGGATGGCCATGTTGCCGGTCTCCAGCTCCGCCCGCGCGCTCTTGTCGGTCCAAAGCCGGTCGCCAGTGGTCAGCGGATAGTTCAGCGAGGCTTGGCTCCAGTTGTTTTCACCAGCAGGCTCGAAGGAGACGGATCCGTCCATGTAGCTAAGGCGTGCCACCCGTCCCGGCGGGTCGGTATTTTGCCCCAACAACGGCCCCGCAACCAGTACTACACAGAGGAAAAGCAATGGAATTAACGCTTGCATTTGCATGCCTAAAGTTTTCACCGTTCAGCTCTCCTGCGTCAAGGAAGGATGCCAGCCTTCAGCTACGTGTGGTTCCGTTTTCAAGGCGAGCTTACCATCGATTATCAACCGTAGTGTAGAACCCGTTTGCTGCGCGCTAGTTCCTCAAGTTCCCCCGGGCACCTCAGGGATTGCAGCGACCCAATTACTCCCAGGCGCACCTCCCATCTTGGAAAACCCAAAAAAAGCCGCTCGCCTGGGCGAGTGGTCGCAGATTTCCCCAACCGCTTGAGGATGTCATGGCAAGACTTAGAAGGAGATGCGCATGCCGAACTCCAGAGTGCGGGGTGCGCCCAGATTGAACACCCCGGTGCCAGCTCCTACGCGGTTGGTGATGCGGCCAGCCGCCGTGGTGCCGTTGATCGAGCCCGCGGTTCCGGTCAAACCGCCTGCCAAGGCGTTAGGTGGCAGGTCGAAGTTGGAGAAGTTGAACAGGTTGTAGAAGCCCATGCCCGGCTGGAGCTGAACGACACGGCTCTTCAACTCAACTTGGTAAGCCCAACTCAGCTTCATGTCAATAGTTCGCAGCGATCCCAGGTTCTCCTGACCCGGAGGTGCCGGCACCAGGGTGCAATTCGGACTATTGATGCCCATTCCCTGAACACAGGGCGCCACTCCACCAAGCTGCTGAAGCTGGCTGACGGTGAATAGGCCGCTATTGACCAGTACCATACCGGCAGGTGTCGGCTGGTTGCCGTAAGTTGTGTTGTACTGCGCCAGAAGCGCGTTGAGCGTATTGGCATGAACCGTACGGTCGAAAGCTCCATTGAGTGTGCCCGGTAGGGGATCCCCTGTGGTCCCGTCACCGGTGAAATCGGTCTGGAAGATCTGTCCCGCCCCAGATCCAGGTACGATAATGGGTAGCGCTAACGAGGAGTTAAAGTGGCCGATAAAGGAGACCTGGAACTTCCAGGGCAGGTCGGCCACAACGCCGAAGGAGAACTGCTGCGGACGATCGAGGAGCGAAGGTCCAAAGTACCGGTTCGGGTTGTCATTGTCTAGTGCCGGAATCACGAAATCCTGGTCGCTGTTGGCAACCGCCCCGGGGGACGAAGAGCTCGCACCACCAGAGTTCTTGAACGAAGAGAAAGCGTAGGAGATTTGCGCATTCAAGCCCCGCAGACCCTTGAACGGGTTCTTCTTCTGGTAAGTCAGTTTCATTTCCACCGCGTTGTACTTCGAGATACCGGCGGGGACCAGGAAAGTCATCGCGGGCGCTGTCGGGTTCAGGCCTCCAAAGGCGCAGCCTCCTGGCGGGCAGGATCCGGTTCCACCCAGATCACCCTGGGAGTCCAAACCGTTACTTGCAAAGCTGGCGATGGTCGCGCCGTTGGCGATGGCGCAATTGATCGCGGCTGCACTGTAGCCGCCCGCGCAACCGAACGAAGCTGTGGTGGCTGAGATAGCAGCCTCAGCGTTCCCCTTATAGAAGTATTTCACGTCACCCGTATGGTTCAAGTCTACGCCCAACAGCAGGCCGGTGGTGACGTTGCGGACATAATCCACGCTGCCAACGACGCCGGGCGCGAACTCATGCTGCATGCCGACATTGATCTGCGTGGAACGCGGCGTCTTGTAGTTGGGGGCAAACAGACCGAGGGGAAAGTTCAACCCCGCGTCGAGGTACCCGGAAACGATATAGTTGGGGTTGGGAGTGCTCAGGCTGAAAGGATTGGCCGCCTGGTACTGCTGTTGGAGAGTGGCGATGGCGGCTCCAGCGGCGCCGATCGTAATCGGGCTTGAAGTGGTTCCGCACTCGGCGGGCGTCACTGGTGGCTGGTTGTTTCCCGGTATGGGGACGGCCGTTCCAAAGTTACAGACCGTCGGGGTTTGCAGGAACGCGCCAGTTTGCAGGCGCAAGGGGCGGTCGAATAGAACGTTGTTGAAGATGACATTTTCATAGTACAGCCCAATGCCGGCGCGAATGACATTCTTGCCGCTTTTCCAGGGATCCCAGGCGATTCCCAGGTTAGGGCCGAAATTCAGATTCGGATTGGGAATGGGGGCTCCCAGATTCGGATAGTTTGGAAGGACATTGTTCAGCGCCGGTATACCCGGCAGGTCGCTGTCTGTGCGCCCCGTGTCGCGTACGTAGCGAAGGCCGAGGTTCACCGTGAAATTAGGAAGCATCTTCCAGGTGTCGGCTATATATGCGCCGAAGCGGTTGTCCGGCCCCAGTCCTCCCGCGGGGAATCCAAATGCCGGCTGGGTTGTCGAGAACCCTTGGCCATTGCCGAGGATCACCAGCTCAACCGGATAGTTCAAAGGATTTCCAGCACCGCCTGGATAAGGCCCGCTGGCAGCGAAGGCCGCGTCTCCCGAGCTGAGATTGGTTACCACCTGGGGCGCCAAGGCGAAAAAGTCGGCGTAGCCACCGCCATGGATGTGGTTGTAGTCAACTCCATATCGTAAGATATGCCGTCCCACCGTCTTCGAGCCGTCGTACTTGATTTGCTTGTCGCTCTGGGGCGTACTCTGAGGCGCCAGCAGGTTCGGTCCGGTAGAGGGACCAGTGTTGACGTCGATATTGAGATACTGGCCGTTGCCAGGGAAGTTCGCCAGCGGTAGAGAGCTGCCGATGACGGCATCGACGATCTGATTCTGGAATTTCAGGTAGCTGAAACGGATGCTGTGGGTCCAGGAGCCTGTGGTGAAGTCGGCGCCGCCAACGTAATTGCGGACGTAGTTCTTCGACTGGTAAACCTGAATGCTGTCGGCAAAGAATGTGCCCTCGGCCTTGATCTGGGAGTAGTTATAGCGAAAGAACAGCTTGACGTTGTGCGGAGCAACGAAATCCAGACGGCCCAAGGCATTGGGATTGGAAAATGGCGAATTGTAGCCCCCGGAGAAACTGTTGAAAGGGGCAGCATACTGGACGGGAACGAAAAGGTCTTGATTGGTACCGTCTCCCTCAGCGAAGAAAAACAGCTTGTCCTTAATAAAAGCGCCGCCCACAGTCCCACCGTACT
The DNA here is from genome assembly GCA_964509525.1 of uncultured Acidobacteriaceae bacterium. Taxonomy (GTDB): domain Bacteria; phylum Acidobacteriota; class Terriglobia; order Terriglobales; family Acidobacteriaceae; genus Bog-257. The sequence goes on along the minus strand of CAZDYZ010001103.1, from coordinate 2,242 downwards.
GGTTGCGGTGGTAGTTGGGGTCGGGAAAACCAGGCGGCTTCGGCAAAGACGCATCGACATTGCTGTCCCGGTAGTATTCATAAGCTTCACCGTGGAGCGTGTTGGTGCCCGACTTGGTAGAAACATTGACCACGCCTGACGAGCTCAAATCGTTGGACAGGTCCATCGTGGACTGCGAGATCTGGAACTCCTGGATGGCGCTGGCTGCGATGTTGCCGGTCGTCGTGCCAACGGTTTCATCAGAAATGTCAGTGCCATCTACTTGAATGCGTGCAGTGCGGCCAAAACGCCCTCCCATGGAAATAGACTCATAACCAATCTTGGTCGGGTCGAAGTTGGTTCCATCCTGAATCTGCACCCCCGGCTCGAGCTGTGCCAAGTCGAGGAAATTGCGTCCGTTGACCGGCAGATTCTCGATTTGCTCCGCAGTCAAAACACCCTGCACGGACGTTTGCTCGGTATTGACTCCGACGGCGGCGGCTTCGACGTTGATGGTCGTGCTTTCCGAGCCAACCCTCAACTTGAAATTGACGGCGCTGTTGTTACCGATCTCCACTAACACCTTGGTCTCGGAGATGGAAAAGCCTTTCGCTTGCACTCGGACGGTGTAGGTGCCTGCGGTAATCGAACCGGAGTTGTAGAACCCGCTGGAGTTGGTGGTCACATCGGTCGCAACCCCGGTGTCAGTCCGGGTGATGGTTACCTTGGCGCCTGCCACAGCCGCTCCGCTAGGATCTGTTACTAAACCATTGATGTTCCCGGTGGATATGGTGGACTGGGCGACAACGGGGCAAGGCAGAAGCAGGAACAGAACTGCCAACGTTGCGCTAGTCAAAGAGAACATCGAGCTGGGGGAAGCATTCAAACGCCTCATACACTCCTCACCGATGTAGTAAAGGGATGATGTCAGCCTAGCCGGTCGCACCCAAGACGCCGTGCGTCTGGTCCCGCGGTTAACGTTGTGAATGTGCGCTGTCGATTCTCGACCAGCAGCACCGCAACCCGATGCTGCGGAATACGGCTATGAGTCTGTACTTTGCTGATGTTGACCGCTGCACGGAGAAGAGATGGTGGCACAGGTGTCGAAAAAAGGCCCATTCCGCGGCTGAATTAGCCGCAGACGGAACACGTGTACTGTGTGCGAACAACCCCTGAAAATTGACACACCCACCCCCAACTGGTGGTGCTCACTCCGCATTTGGTCTGGGGCCACTGCATGCGGCTAGCCAAATTAGAGCGAAACGTTAACTCGCTGTAAAGATTGCGGAATTCGGCAGAAATTTTGGAACGAGGGCTACGCAATTTTGGATAGCTGCCCGGGCGACCTCCAGTTTTTCATAAAGAATGTGCAGCTAAGGGACGGCTGCGATCATGTCAGTTTGGTGGTAATTATTCTGTAGGCGTACGTAACCTGCCATAACGACAAAGATGGTTATAATGAGGCGTGCGCTCTCACGAAGACGAGACAGGCCATCAGTTCGATCTGAGCGGCGGAATCCTCTGCCTGGATTTTGCCAATACTGTTAGCCGACACAAAATTTCCGATCGGTCTGTTGACCACCTTCCCAGCTACGAAGATCTCATTGCTTTTGTTCAGCAGTCGGAGATCATCTCCCCGGAGTGGGCAGAGCAGTTGCGCACACACTCTCGCCGACATCGCGGTACGGCTCGAGCCACTTTACGAAGAGCGGTCGCTTATCGCGAAAACCTCTACCGAGCATTTTCAGCACTGGCTGTCGGGAACACTGCGGCATCGGGCGACGTGCGACAGATCAACGAATTTGCGGTGGTGGCGCTGAGTCATCGCCGACTGGTACAAAGGCAAGGACATTACCGATGGGAGTGGCACTGGAGCCACCGGACCAGCTTGGACAGCATTCTTTGGCCGATCGCGCAGTCAGCAGCGGATCTGCTCGTCTCGCCCGCGCTTTCTGCAGTCCGCATGTGCCAAGCGCCCGACTGCGCGTGGCTCTTTCTCGACCATAGCCGCAACCGCAGCCGTCGCTGGTGCGATATGAAGGTTTGCGGCAATCGAGAGAAAGCCCGCCGCCACTACCGACGCACACACGAATAGCTATTCGGCGCGAGGTTGGGGGGTGATGACCAGCTTCCGCAATTCCGTGCCCCGCAGGACTTCGACTTCGCAGCCGACCCCGTTACGTTCGCCAGTCAAGAGTCGATGCAGGTCATCAACCGTGACGATGGCTTTGCCGGCGAAACGAATGATCACATCGTGACCCTG
>CAZDYZ010001102.1:0-3271 GCA_964509525.1 uncultured Acidobacteriaceae bacterium | reverse complement strand
TCGGCTACCAGGTCGAGCCGGCGAGTCAACTGAGCAATCCTGTCTGAGCACGAGCAGGAGCAGGAGCGGGAGCGGGGATTTTCGACCCTGTTTCTCCGCCTTTCGGCTTTGGAGTGCCTCCCTAGCCTTGTCGACGGCATGACCTACTTTGCCCTCTGCTGACTTCTGCGACACGATCGAGAGGGAATCGCTTTCCCCTCCAGTCACGATTCCGTGACATGCCGCAGATCTCCCGAGGTAAGTTCGACCGCCTTCGACGCGCAACCGCCGGATTTACCACCAGTGAGCTTGATGGATATGGGCTTCGCAATCAATTGCTCGCTCGCCCGCCACCCTAGGCCTCGTATCCGGTTTTTGTTCATCGGCTCGCGTTTTTGCTCCACGCTTCTTTCAGGCCCCACCTCGCGGCGAGTGTTATTTCACCCTTGCGCTTCGCTATCACTTCACGTCCATCACGTTGTGAAGAGGACTTGCACCTCCAAGCTGTCGAACATGCTCGGCACACAATTAAGATGGGCTCTCCGCAGGAGAGCCCTGTGACCGAGTCTGGCTGACCCAAGACGGTTAGTGTTCAGCTCCTACTGCTGCGCCGTTACCGGCAGCGTAGGCATTGCCGTCCTGCTTCAGAAATGCCGCAAGCTTGCTCCGCTGCTGGCCGCTCAGTTCCACACAGGAGTTGATGGCTTCGAGAGCTTCCTTTTGGTTGCGTTCAGTGCCGGGGAAAGGATGCTGGGTGAAGAACTGCTTCAGTTCGCTCGCCTTTTGCTCGCTGCAGAAGCGCTCGGCACCGAAGAGGAAAATCTCCACCCCGCCCAGTCCGCCTCCGGTCTTCTTCATCAGCTGGTCAATGTTTTGCCGCATGAAGTCCCAGGTCTCATTCTGACTGGCCGGGTTGTAGAGCATGCGGATAAGAACGTACAGGTCCTGGCCGCGAACCTCGGGCCCTAACGTGGACTGCAGCGTCTGTTGGATTAGAGCCGGCTGAGGGAACTCCCCCAATCCGTGGAAGAAACTGTAGTACTGCTGTGGGGACTTCACTTTCTGCAACTCTTCTTTATATTGCTGGTAGAGTTGGACATCGCCGTGACGCGCCGCAACCAGGACGACCGCACCCGCCAGCGTCGGATCGACCGATACCGGATCCCTCATATACTCTTGCACCAGGATACGCGCTTGCTGAATTACCTCGGGATCCTGCCCAATATTGCCCAAGTTGAGAAACAGGATCGCGCGCTTTTGTCTCGTCTCCGGAGTATCACTGGGACGCTTCGAGTAGCCGAGTTGTTGCAGCATCGGTGAAAAGGTCCTGCGCACCCAGGCCTGGAATTCCGGCCGATCAGCCTCGGTGACCAGGTGCTCGTTGATGAATGGCAGACCGGCGGTAGCGGTACGCTCTAGGCCTTGCCCATCAATGTCTCCTCCAGCGAAGTTTTCCAGCAGGGCAACTCCAGGCGTGTTTTTCAGCTGATCACCGAGTGCGAGGTAGTCTCCCACGCTATGAAGGCCGATCCTCATCAGCGCCCACTCATTACTGATCAGCACAATACGCTCCTCGGGCGTCAGTGCATACTCGACCGCATTGCCCAGAGAACGCATTGCTACCGGGTCGTAATCAAAGCGGTAATAGCCGAGCGCTCCCGCATCCGGGAACACAAACTTGGAGCAACCTTTCCAGGAGAACTGCTGCTGCCGCTGAGTCAGCAGAAAACACTCTTGCTTCCCTGTCGAGTCCTCGTTGACGCCCTTGGAGCAGAGCGGGATTTGCCAGAGCTGGTCGTTAGGCTGACTGAATGCCACTGGGGTTTGCAGATAGCGCTTTTGGGAGAGGTTCAGGCTGGTGTTGCCGTCCTCGCACTTGCTCTCGATGCTTACAAAGGGAACGCCCGCCTGCATCACAAACGTGGGCATGATCTTGTCGATTGGCTGCTTCGAGCTGCGCGTCATGGCGCTCCAGAAATCCGACGCGGTTGCATTGCCATACGCGTGTTCCTTCAAGTAAAGGTTAACACCTTCGCGAAACGTTTCAGGACCGAGATATGACTCCAGCATGTGCAAGACGGCAGCAGTTTTTCCGTATGCAATGTCATCGAAGAGGCTCTCGATTTCACCCCGTGTCTCGGCCTGCTGGTGGATCGGCCGTGTGTTCTGCGACGAATCCACACTCAGCGCGCGCACAGTGTTGTCTACCACCTCCTGGTTCTCCATCCAGTCTGGCTTCCACTGGGTAACCGGATGGGTTGCCATCCAGGTGGCAAAGCCTTCGTTGAGCCAGATGTCATCCCACCACTTCATGGTTACCAGATCGCCGAACCACTGATGGGCCACTTCGTGAGCAATGATGTCGGCGACGTTCTGCTTGTACCCCTCCGATGAAGTCTTGTCATCGACAAGCAGATCGGCCTCTCGGAAGATGATGGCACCCCAGTTCTCCATGGCACCCGCCTGGAAGTCAGGAACGGCGATCTCATCCAGCTTGGGAAGGGGATACTTGATTGTGTAATAGTTGTTGTAGTAATGAAGGATTGCCTTGGTCGCCTCCAGCGGGAAACGCGTAAGGTTCTCTTTGCCGGGGACGGTACAGACGTGCAGTCTGATATCGTCCACCTGGTCCGAGGCGCACTTCCAGTCGCCAACAGTCAGAGCCACCAGGTAGCTTGACATTTTGGGAGAGGGAGCAAACTTGATGGCGTGCTTGTCGCCAGGAACGGGAACATCGGATACGATCTCGCCGTTCGAGATGGCGGTGTCGCCCTTGTCCACAATGGCCGTAATTTCGAAGGTGGCCTTGTACGCGGGCTCATCGAAGCATGGGAAGGCCACACGAGCGTCGGTAGCTTCCATCTGTGAAACTTCATACTTGCGGCCATTGTAGGTACTTAGGTAAAAGCCCCGCAGCTTGTTATTGAGCTGACCAGTGAACTTGATGTTCACGGACGCCGGACCTGCCGGAAGCTGCTGGTTCACCGTGAAGGTTGCCATCTCGTTCTTTTCGTCCGTGGAAACCTTGGCCGTCTGCCTCTGTCCGCCCGCGGTTACCGTCACTTGGTGGAAATCGATCTCCAGCGCGTTGAGTGTGATGATGTTTGTCGGTTTGCTAAGAGTGAGATCGATCGTCTCGTCACCGCTATAGTTGTTGTTGGAGAAATTCATGTTGACGGTGAGCGCGTAGTGCTCGGGATTCGCGCCTCCGGGAAGCCGCTGCGCTACCGCAGCGCTGCAGGCCAGAAGACCCGCAATAAATGCCAGCAGGATTTGTTTCATATCACTCTCT
>CAZDYZ010001101.1:0-7185 GCA_964509525.1 uncultured Acidobacteriaceae bacterium | reverse complement strand
CCCCAGGGACTGTTGGCCAGTGCGTTGACTACTACGACTCCGAGTCCGGCGAGTGTTACCAACAAGATGAACAAAAGCGCGATCATAGTGACCAGACCGGCACCGTGTCCGATCTCAGTGCGCGCGACGTCCGCCAGTGATTTGCCTTTATGACGCACCGAAGCTACCAGTACGGTGAAGTCGTGCACGCAGCCGGCCAAGACAGCGCCGATCAAGATCCACAGGAAGCCCGGAGCGAAGCCGAACTGCGCTGCTAAAGTTGGTCCAACTAAAGGTCCCGCACCCGCGATTGCAGCAAAGTGATGGCCGAACAGCACCCATTTCGGTGAGGGCACATAGTTGTGACCGTCTTCGTAAACATGACCTGGAGTTGTGCGACGATCGTCGAGGACTAGCACCTTGGCGGCGATAAATGCGCTGTAGTAGCGGTAGGCCAGCGCGAAGACACACAGCGTTCCCAGCATGATGGGGAACGTATTCATAGGAGCCTCCTAGTCTGATCGCAGTCGTTTCATCGTCGGCTCGGGGCGCTATTCTTGCGCAAGCCGCAACAGGAGTAACACAAATCGCTATGATACCCGGAATCAGCTTCGAGTTATGAAATCGCGATGGAGACGCCGGTCACCAAACTATGACGAACACACATTCAAAGCCAGGGAGGACTCGAGTCACGCTGAGTTGCGATCCGGCCCGGTCCTGCAACTTGCCCAAAACTCTACTCCAAAACCTCCGCCAGAGGAAAGAGTCTTCCCGGGCAAAACCGGATTCCCGCTACCGATCCCGACTGGTGCTGGCAGAACACCAGCGTTCCGTGCTCTGGTTTCCGCCGTCCTTGAACTGCGGCAGCACCGCCTCACCAAAGAGCCTCACTTGTTCCTCGCGGTCATCGCCCCAGATTTCTAGCATGATGTTTGTACAACCTGCCTGGCGATACTCCACGATGCGCTCGCAACACTCGTCAGGCGTTCCAGCGATTGGACGGACCTTTCTGAGGATGTCGTCCGTTACAGCCTGCGCCGCAGCCTTGCGCCCGCCTCTCTCCATGGCATTGGCGATCGGCGCAATCTCCTCTAGGCTCAGCCCGGCTTTCTCGAGCAGCACATCGGCCGAACCGCCAATGTTCTGTACCTTATTCGCGAGGTACATCGCCGCCATCTCACGAGCGCCTTCTTTGCCTTTCTTCTTATCGCGATTGATGCTGCCCACAATCACCGCACCGAGATCTAGCGACGACGGGTCTTTGTTGGCTTTCTTCGCGCCATCCACCATGTTGGCCCGCGCATAGCGTACGAAATCGGGAGTCGTGATACTTGCAGTAAGCAGTCCATCAGAATGGGAGCCAGCCAACCTTTGCAGCACAGGACCAGTCGCACCGACGTAGATCGGAACGGGAGTTCTCGAAACCTGGGCTTCAGCCCTCAGCGCGGGAGCCAACACATCGAACGCTTTGCCGTGATACTCGACTTCTGCCCCAGCCAGCATGGCCTTAATAATCTCAATGCTCTCTCGCATGACCACTGCCGGAGACGCGTCCTTGCTTTTTCGACCTTCTCCTGTCTCCTTCATGAAGATCTTAGACGCTCCCAATCCGAGCAGAAACCGTCTGTCGCCAGCCGCGTCCTGCATCACCCGTGCCTCCATCGCGATTTGAACGGGATGACGGGTATAGGGCGAAATGATGCCCCAGCCAATAGTGATGTTTTTTGTCTGTGAGGCGACTATTGCAGTTATGGCCGTAGAGGAACGAGCTTCCATCCCATGCTTGCGCCACCAGGGATACGCTTCTGCTAGCCAGAAGATGTCGAATCCGGCTTGGTCGCAGGCCTGCGCCATGCGCACCGTCTGTTGCAACGGTTCCATGCTCAACTGCAGCACGGCAATGCGGAAAGGAACCGACATTTGATGTAGACCTCGCTTTCCCTGTTTCGCTATTCGACAAATGACCTTCGAGAGCAAGAACTAGAGTGCCTTCATAGTTTCGGTATTCCATTCCGGTCGCGCTGACTTTCGAGCCTTGCTAAATCAGCATGCCGAGAACGCCGTGGCGTACTTATGCCAGGTTTTTGTCCGCGGTCCTTGCGGAATAGGCGACCAAGCCCCGCGCGAACTCACGGACCTGCCGACATTTCGCTCCCTTCCTCTTAACATGCCGTCCCCTCACACGGTGCTGTTAGGCTCGCGGGACGAATGTCTGTCCAGACGATTACCGCTGGATCAAGCAAGACATAGATTCGAGCCCCGCAGAAATCACAGGTTCGCATACAGGCTCGACTGATTGGTGTTAGCGCCAGGTCACGATTCTGTCCATGATCGTTCCAGCCCTTTAATGAGCATCCACATTAAGTGGTTCAAAGGTGTTGGCACGCCATGTTTCTCCCCCGACGTCACAATCGCCCCATTTAGAAAGTCAACTTCGGTGGGTCGCTGCGCTAGGATGTCTTGCAACATGCTGGCCTTGTGCTTTCCTGGAGCATTTGCTCCTTTGGCAACCAGATCGCGCGGGTCGCCGTGCAACGTGATTCCTAAGGCTTTCGCCACCGCTTCTCCCTCTTCAATAAGCCGCTCAAAGAGCACACGCGTTGGCGGGAAACGCGTAGCCGCACCATGATCCAGACCGGTGAGGGCCCCGACCGGATTCGTTGCAGCGTTAAAGATAAGCTTCGTCCACTGCGCGCCACGCGCGTCATGCATCACAATGGTATTCATGCCGCTGCGCGTAATGAACTCGCCCAACTCTTTAACCCGCTCCATCGGCGTGGCCGACGGTTCAAAAGGGCCAATCCAGGTGTCGCCTCTGATGTCAAAACCGATGTGCCCCGGTTCCACTACATGCCCAGCAGGAAAGGTCGTTCCCCGTATCACGAACTTCACATGTTCAGCGATAATCTCTTCATTGCCGGCTCCGTTCTGCACGGAGCACACTGCACTGTTGTGGTTGAAGCAGCGCGCTGCAGCCTGGATGGCTTGGGCAGTGTGGATCGACTTGGTCGCTACGATCCCGTAGTCACATACCGGAAGTTCCGCCGGGTCGGTACTTGCCCTTATCAGCTTCACATGCATTTCCGAAGCACCCGACAGCCGCAACCCATGTTGGTTGATTGCGTCGACAAGCGGCTGTGACACGTCAAACGCGTACACTTCGACTTCGCCGCATTGCGCCAGGTGTGCGGCGAAGAGCCCGCCGATGGCACCACATCCTGCAACTAGAACCTTCTTCATCGCAGTGTCGCGGTCTGCCGCCCCTCTCGTTGCGAATAGAATCTCCAGGGAATGTCGCTGAGGTTTTCACCCTCAGTTGCACCTATTCGAATCGTGTCCTGTGTATACAGACAAATCTTCCCATCCTGATCTATAACTTGAGGATGCAGAGAAAATATCATATTTTCCTTTAACTCAATGCGGCTCTTGGCTCCAATGGCTGGATGCTCAATCATCGTCGTGCCAATCGAGTGTCCGGACAGATGCCCAAGAGAAAAGCCATGGCGGGCAAAGGTGTCTGCCAGGACCTTATGTACATCACAGGCGAGGGTCCCCTCTCGCATCAGTTGGCGCGCCGCTTCCATAGCCTCCGGGTAGGCGTCGGCCATCTTTTGGGTGCGCTTGCTCGGCTGGCCGTCGATGAGGGCGCGGGAGAACTCCACCCAATATCCGCCGCCGCCTGTGATTTCCAGCGAATAAAGCATGAGGTCATCTTTTCCAACCCGGCGTTTCCCTGGAACCTTGAAGTGCGCTTCGGCTTCGCCGTTTTCCCCTGACAGTACGATGTTCATCATGCGTGGTCCAGCGCCACGAGCGAAGAAAATCTCAACCGCAGGGGCCATGATTTCGGCCTCAGTCTTGCCAGGTTCGAAACCGTTGACCAGTGCCCAGAATCCCTCATGAATGATGTCCATCGCGTCTCGGACCTCGGAGAGCTCCTCTTCGCTCTTGACGACGCGAGCCATGTCGAAATGGAAGTCGAAAGGAACGATCTCGAATAAACCCTGCCGGAGCTCGCGGTAATCGCACACCGGCATGATGTAGTCGAGTCCATACACCCCAACTCGCTTCCAGCCCTCGTCCTCCGCGCGTCCACGAAGCCAGCGCCCGGGGACCTCAGTCCAGACGCTTTCTCGCATGAATGGTTTCCTCCTGTCCCCGATCCAGCGCGCTTCTTGCGGAAATACCAGCAACGGTTCGCCATGAAGTGGGATAAGCACCTCCACGTAGCGATGTACGATCTCGAAACCGGAAACGTAAAAAACCGCGCCTTCGAAGCCGGCGTATTGATTTCCGCACACAATAAGCGCGTCGATGTTTTGCTGGCGCATTGCGGTACGGATATTGTGGTATCGGCGATCGATTTCACCTTGGGTGGGCAAGGGAGTCTCCTAACGCGAAGCGGCTGTCATGCTGAGTGAGCTCGGGCCGATTTTGGACGTGCGAGTCGAAGGGCGACCTTGACATCGCTTCACTGTGAGCTGCAAATTGCCGCTGCTGTGAGGGCATAAACCTTTGTGATATCCACCAGGGTCCGGATCGCTACCTTCTCGCCTTCATGATCGCGCGGTCCGCTGGATGGACCGTAGTTTACGGTGGGACAATCGAATCGAGACAGCACCGACGCGTCCGAGCACCATAGCACTGTGTCGCGCTCCGGGGCCTTTCCTGTGATGTGCTGATGGTTGCGTTCGATGGCCTGCACCAGAGCATGGCTTTCAGCGATCGTTGCGCCAGGCACAGAGACGTAGGTTTCGAACTCTAATCCGTACTCGGGATACTTTTTCTTCATGACCAGGAAAAGCTTCTTCGCGGCCCGGCGCGCGTCGGTCATGCTAATGGTTGGCGGCACGCGCACGTCAAGATAGATGTCTGCGCATTCCGGCGTTCGACTGGCGCGCCAGGGATGTCCGGCGTGCACGCATCCGAGGTTGACAAAGCCCGGACGCCCGCCCCAGCGTGCCTGTTCCTGCCATTCCGGTATCCAGCGCATCACTTCTTCCAGAACCTGGTGCATGCGGCGGACGGCATTGAGGTCCTCCTTTCCCGGGGCGAACGCGGAGTGCACGTAATTGCCGGTCAGACCGAATCGTACCCACATCGAGCCTGCGTGTTCCAGCACCAGCTTCATGTCAGTCGGCTCGCCCAGAATGCACATATCAGGTAAGACGCCATGGCCCACCAGGTAATGGGTGCCGGCACCGTAGCCGCGATATTCCTTACCCTGGAACTCGCCACACTGAGCCTTTTCGATCTCCCCGCAGACTGCCCCAAGAATGATGTCGCCCTCGAGCTTAATTCCGGTTTCAAGCAGCGCCTTGACCGCGTGCACATAGCACACCAGCGCCCCCTTCATGTTGTAAATGCCCAGGCCGTAGATCATGCCATCTTTGACCACCGCACGCGGTTTGTAGCCGATGCCGGTGAGGAACTCTTCCTCGCCGGTGTTTGATGTATCCAAGTGCCCGTTGAACATCAAGCACGGGCCTGTGCCCTGGCCTTCAAGGCGGCCCACGACGTTGGCGCGCGTGTCTTCAACCTGCTGCCATGTGATCTTCAGGCCCAAGCGTTGAAACGTCGCGCGCATGTACTGAGCCAGGTTGAGTTCCATGCCGGTCGGGCTAGGGATGTTGATTACGTCGCAACACATGGAGACGATGTCTGGCTCGTGAATGTGGCTGAGGATTGTCTCCCTGGTGCGATCGTCGAGTGCGGACTTGCTGGCGGTTACAGCCATGGGCTAGAGCCTTTTTGAGTGCGAGCGGCGTGCAGCTGGCGAAAATCATCGGGGAATGAGCACAGCTTCTCGTTGCCCGCACCGGTAATCCAAAAGTTGTCTTCGAGGCGCAGTCCGCCGCCACCTGGCCAATAGATTGCCGGCTCGATGGCGAGCACCATGTCTCTGCGAATCGTGCCTGTTCCTGCCTGATGCGCGTAAGGAGGTTCATGAGCGCGAGCTCCCACACCGTGGCACACGGGGTGAGATGGCTGGCCGGGATACCCTCCGTCGGCAATGCGTGCCCGAATCAGCCGGTCCAGGTCCGCCAGGCTGGCGCCGTCCTTGGCATAATCCGCAGCTTCGTGGAAAACATCCAGCAGTAGGTCCAGCAGCTCGTCATACGCGGGGGTGAGATCACCGGGGCAAAGATTCTTGGTCAGATCATTCCAGTAGCCGTCCACGCAAACCCAGATCTCAAATAGAGTGGGTTCATGCTCCTGGACTGGGCGCTCGCCGGTCGAGGTGAAGGTGCGAATACCTTTGCCGGACCAGACCAACGTGAAGGCTCGCGCCATCTCAACTTTGCCTCTGAAACCGATACCGACCGCGTGCACGAAGCCCTCGAATATGGCCGCGACTTCGCTCTCTTTCATTCCCGGGCGTAAACGCTCGAAGGTGTGTTGCATGGCTAGTGTGGCCAGTTCATTGGCCAGTCTCATGCGCTCGATCTCCTGCGCGCTCTTGATCGCACGCGCCTCAGCCAGCAGGCCGGAAGCATCCACGACCTCTTTCGCGACCGGTTTAAAGGCATCGAACCAGGGCAACGTCCAGGCAGTCGGCTCGCCCACCATGCGGTCGGCGCTCTGGGTGCCCTGGGAAAGTTCCAGCCCAACTCTGCTGGTAAACTTGCGCTCTTTCAACAGTCGCAACGCTGCTTCCAGCGAGCGATATGTTGGCGGTCGCGGATCACCCTCGTCATAACTCTTGAACAGCCGGATATCTCGCGTCCACGAAGTGCGATGTGCATCCTCTTCCTGCGGTTCAATGACAATCAGAGTCGGCTCGCCCTCGCTCGGGAAGACCACGACGTCATAGCCCTTCATACACCAATAGTTCGTGAGATAGACAATATTGTCAGGTGCCCGGACCACCAGGGCATCCAGGTTCTGCCGCTGCATCAGTTCGCGAACACGTTGCAGCTTCGTTTCGTCGATGGGATAGGGCATAGGTAGCGGATAATGCGCTGTGGGCAGTGGATAGTTTAAGGGCTCCCGGGCCGGCGATCCACTAAATGCTGTCCATGGAGACGTTTTCCTTCTTCCAATCCCAACTTTGCTCCTTCGCTTTCACGAGCCGATATAGGGCGGTATGCAATGGCGCTAGAATTCCAGCGCTCCGGGCCTGGCGAGCAATGGCACCGCCGAGAAAGTCCACCTCTGTCGGACAACGGTGGCGTACGTCATAGAGCATTGAAGGCGGATGATTAG